>JANOTU010000160.1:0-2156 GCA_031416515.1 Hyphomicrobiales bacterium | reverse complement strand
GTATAGGGCTGGCCGGTTTTGGCGCTGTAGGCGAGGCGGATCAGCGAGCCATCTTCGAGGCGAATGCGGCCCGAGCCTTGCACCTGCATGAAGAAAGCGTCTGGCCAAGCTTTAAGCCAGGCAATTTCGAGGCCTTTGTCTTTGAGCGCTCCGGCTTCGATGTCCTTGCGGGTGGGATAGGCCTGCGGCTTGCCGCCCACCATGCGGCCATATTTGACACCGAGTTGTTTTTCGGTGGCCACATCAAAGACGACGAGATCAGCAGGCTTGCGGTAGATTGGAACGCGGAAGATTTCCGACTGGGTTCGGCTGCCCTCGGCCTCGGGTTCATAATAGCCAGTGAACAGGCCTTCGGGGCGGATGGGATCATTCACCTTGAAGGGATTGAAATTATCCTCGAAAAATTGCCGGGCGTTGCTGGCTGCGTCGGCTCTCCCGCACACCGCGATCCATTGTTCGCGGTCGCCGCCATATTGAACGGGGCGCTTGAAGGCGTTGCCCTCGGAGATGATTTCAGCGCAGGAGCGCTTGAAGGCGGCGAGCGCGCTTTGGTGATTGTCATCGCTCCAGCCTGTAATGGCGGTGAAGCTCTGGGGTTCGAGGACAGAGGCCGACATGGCGCTAGCGCTGAGCGCAAGACAGAGGAGCCATGCCGCCGCCCTCACACCTGTTCTTGGGTGGAGGCCAGTTTCCAATTGGGATCACGCGATGAGGTATCGCGCTCAAAGGTCCAGACATCGGTGATCTGGCGGATGTGTTTGTCGTCGCCGTCAACCACGCTGCCTGCCTTATCCAAAGTGACGGAGATGATCTCGCTGACAAATTTCATGGTGACACGCGCGGCCTTGCCGTCCAGCTCGGCGCCTGCCAGCTCGGCCTTGTCAATGCCGACAAAGCGCGATTGCAGCGTGTGACCCAGGGCAGCGCGCTCATCAATGGCAGCAGCAAAGCCATCATAGACATCGCCTGAGAGGAGATCTTTGAGCGCTGCCTTGTCGCCCTTGGCAAAGCCCTCGACGATCATTTCATAAGCCATCCTGGCGCCGGCAATGAAGGACTTGGGCGCAAAATTGGCGTCGGCCGCAGCAATTTTGGTGATTGACTCAGCCAGAGCCGAGCCTTCGCTGGCATAGCCCGCCCAAACGGGAAGCTCCGGCTCCTTGGGGTCCGCCACTTCGGTGGGGAAATTCAGCACATTGGCATTGGCGGCTTCCGGGGCCTCTGGTTTCTTCTCAGGCTGATAGGTGCGCTCCAGCCCGGTGCGTGAGCCAAGTGCTGCGCGCAGCTTCCACGCCACCACCAGGACAATGCCCAGCAGCACCAAATTGAAAGGATCCATCACCATATTCACGCGCTACCTCGACTTAAATTTGACCGGCAACAATTTGCCGCTATCTGCATCACCAGCCTATATATAGGAGCCAAGGGCCAAGGTCCAAACTGAAACCAGCGTGAGAGCCAAGGTATCTTGATACGTTTTGTGACAATTGCGATGTTTTTGGGATTTTTCCTGGAACTCGGCCTGATGATCGCCGTGGGGCGGCGCATTGGCGTTATGGCCACACTTCTTGCGGTGGCGGGCAGCGGCGCTCTCGGGGTGATGGTTATACGCTCTGTGGGCTTGGGGATGGCGGTAACTATGCGGCAAAACCGAAAATTCGCCAACCGCGACGCCGCAGCGCAGTTTTTGTTGCTGCCCGCGGGACTTCTTCTTATTATTCCAGGCTTTATCACCGATGCGGTTGGCCTGATCCTGCTTCTGCCGCCGCTCCGGCGCTGGCTAGCCGGGCGGCTCACCGGCACCACCACCGTACCCGCCACGAGCCGGGGCGGACCCGTTATTGAGGGAGAGGCTGTCGAAACAACCGATGAGCGCGAGCGCTGAACAGGGCTACTCTGTAAACAGTGTCAAGCACTTCAAGCCGCATCATTTTTTAATTTGTTTGGTGCAAGAGCGGTGCCGCATCCTCTTACTTCCTCACCCTGAGGCGCGAGCTCTTAGCCACGCCTCGAAGAGCCCACGGTGCGGAACCTGCAACTGTCCTTCGAGGCTCGCAAGGGCTCGCTCCTCAGGATGAGGGTTGGGGATCCGTTGGGCTGCGCGCAGTTTACTGAATCGCCCTGACGGTGCCTCTTCTGTTCTTCTGCTTTTCTTG
>JANOTU010000159.1:0-1653 GCA_031416515.1 Hyphomicrobiales bacterium | reverse complement strand
CGATAGGCCGCTACGGCGGACGCAGGGTATGTGCTGCCCAGAAACCAAATCGCGGCGTTCAGCCGGTCCAGGGCTTTGCGGAAATCATGTAATGCGACCGCCGACAGCCGCCCCGGATGCCGGCCTGCACGATTGGCTTTTGCAGCGAATTTGTCCAGCAGGGCCGGTGCGATTTTTGCCAAACGCCTGGCTCCGATATCCTGCGGCGCAGTCGCGCGCGTTTCAGCCCAGAGAGCAAGGTCAAGGATCAGACGGGTAAACTGCGGTCCGCAAACCGCATCCTGGACTGCGGCATGCTCGCAGATCGGTTCCGACAGTGCACCCGAAACGATGCTGCCGATGTCCAGCGACGCCTCTGCCTCGGCTCCGCCTGGCAGAGTGTGCAGACGGCTGGTGCGCCAGACATCGGTCACGATGACCGGCTGCAACCGGTCCGCTATCTTTTCTGCGATGCTGGCAAGCTCGGGCACCCCGGCAAGTTTGCCGATATCCGGCGTGCCGCAGGCGACGGGCCATTCCCATTCATTGCGGCAACTTGCAAGCCCAACGCCCGCATCACGCGACTTCACGGTTTGAGTCATCCGGGAAAAACGGGTGTGGCCGATGCGGTGCCGGGTCATCGCAATTGCTGTCCCAGGATAATATTGGCTCATTATCAGGTTTCTGTCGCCAAAAATTGATGCATATCATGGTGGCAGCATTTTCGAGACCCTATTGGCAAAGCAATGTGCCGCCCCGGTGGCCACCCTCCACCACCAAGGATGCCCCGGATGCCAGCAGACGCGCGGCCACCTGATTTCTCAAAGCTCTTGCTCGGGCTGGCGGCCACTGGGCTTGCCGTTGGCATGCTGGCCTGGCTGAACGGTCGCGCCGATCTGGCGGGGTGGGTCTGGCTGGCGGTGACGATCCCGGTGCTGCTGGCGCTGATCGTCGAGATTGTGCGCAGTTTGCTGCGGGGCGAGGTGGGGCTTGATATCGTGGCGGCGCTGTCGATGTCGGCGGCGCTGATCTTTGGCGAATATCTGGCCGCTGTGGTGGTGGCGATGATGTATTCCGGCGGCACGTTTCTGGAACGCTTTGCCGAAGGCCGGGCACGGCGCGAGATGCGCGCTTTGTTGGGCCGGGTGCCGCGCACCGCGATGCGCCACCGATCCGGCGTGCTGGAGGAGGTGGCGCTGGAGGCGATCACCCCCGGCGACCTGTTGCTGATCCGGCAGGGCGATGTCGCCCCGGTCGATGGCACGGTGGCCGCCGGGCGCGCCGTGATGGACCAGTCCGCCCTGACCGGCGAGGCGATGCCGGTGCGGCTGGAACCGGGCGATGCGGTGATGAGCGGGTCCACCAATGCGGGCGAGGCGTTCGATCTGACCGCGACACACCCGGCGGATCAAAGCACCTATGCCGGGATCGTGCGGCTGGTTGAGGCGGCGCAGAAATCCAAGGCGCCGATGTCGCGGCTGGCGGACCGGTATGCGCTGCTGTTCCTGGCTGTGACGGTCGTGCTGGCCGGGACCGCGTGGTGGGTCACTGGTGACCCAATCCGGGCGGTGGCGGTGCTGGTGGTGGCCACGCCCTGCCCGCTGATCCTTGCCGTGCCGGTGGCGTTGGTGGCCGGCATGTCGCGGGCGGCGAAATACGGCGTGCTGATCAAGG
>JANOTU010000158.1:0-9297 GCA_031416515.1 Hyphomicrobiales bacterium | reverse complement strand
AATTCAACTCGCCGCCCCGCCCACCTCGCGCACCCTGATGCGGCCATCGGCGAACTCTACGATCAAGCCCTGCCCCGCTGTCACGGCTGACGCGGCATGGACTGGCTTTTCAGTGGCATCGCGCACCAGGGCAAAGCCTCGACTCAATACCGATTTGTAGGACAGCGACACCAGTAGCTTGGCGGAGGCACCGAGTCTTTGCCGCTTGAACTCCGCCAGCCGCCCCAAGGCCCCCGCTGCGCGTTGGCGGAAATCGTCAAGCCGTTTCTGGTCTCTGGCGATGCCCAGCCGGACGGGGACAAATGACAGGCGCGGGGCGATCCTGTTGAAGCTGGCGCGGTGGTGCTGGGTATTGGATTTGAGCGCCTGCGCCAGCCTTGCCCCCGCCGCGTCATGACGCTGACGGGCCAAGGCCAGAATTTCATCGGGTCTTGGAAGGGCGCGCGCGGCGGAGCGGATGCGGGCGAGGCGCTCATCCATGCCGCGCCGCGCCCCGCTTCCATGCCGGGCCCAAAGCGAAGCCACTTGCGCAAGGAGTTCAGCGCGCACCGGCACGGCGCGTTCCGCCGCGGCGCTTGGCGTCGGCGCGCGGAAGTCAGAGACATAATCAATCAGCGTTGTATCGGTCTCATGGCCCACCGCAGAGATGAGCGGAATATCACTGGCCGCCACGGCCCGCACCACGATCTCCTCGTTGAAACTCCAAAGGTCTTCCAGCGAGCCGCCGCCCCGCGCCACGATGATGAGATCAGGCCGGGGCGACATGGCGTTGAAGCCGGCAATCGCAGCGGCCACTTCCGCCGCACTGGTCTCGCCCTGCACCCGCACCGGCCAAACAATCACATGGCGGGGAAAGCGGTCATTCAGGCGGTGCAGGATATCGCGGATCACCGCGCCCGTGGGCGAGGTGACCACCCCAATCACGCGCGGCAGATAGGGAATGGTTTTTTTGCGCGCGGCGTCAAACAAGCCTTCCGCCGCCAGCTTCTTCTTGCGCTCCTCCAGCAGCGCCATCAGCGCGCCAGCGCCTGCAGGCTCGACATTTTCAACCACGATCTGGTAGTTGGATTTTCCCGGATAGGAGGTGATCTTGCCGGTGGCGATGACCTCCAGCCCCTCCTGCAATTTCGAGCGTATTTTGGAATACACCCCGCGCCAGACCACCGCATCAAGCTTGGCACCTGCGTCCTTGATCGAAAAATAGCAGTGGCCCGAGGAATGCGGCCCCCGAAAACCCGATATTTCACCGCGCACCCGCACATGGCCAAAGGCATCCTCAATGGTGCGTTTCAGCGCGTGCGAAATCTCGGTGACGGAATACGCGCCAATATTGGGTTTGGGCGCCTCAAGGATTTCGCCGGTTTCGGGGTCATGGTCCATGGTGAATTCTGCTCTTTGATTCTTGGCCATCAAATGCGAGAAGACGGTGAAAGGCAAGCTTCATGAACATTCTTCTCATTGGCTCCGGTGGCCGCGAACATGCGCTGGCCTGGGCGATCTCCGCCAGCCCGCTGTGCGACACGCTGTTTTGCGCCCCCGGCAATCCCGGCATAGCACAACTCGCCCGCATCGCTGATATCAATGTCAGCGATCACCGGGCAATCATCGCATTTTGCAAAGCCGAGGCCATCGCCTTGGTCGTGGTGGGGCCGGAGGGCCCGCTGGTCGCAGGCCTTGCCGATGATCTCCGCGCCGTCGGCATCAAGGTCTTCGGCCCCTCGAAATTCGCGGCCCAGCTTGAAGGCTCCAAGGGCTTCACCAAGGATATCTGCGCCCGGTACAACATCCCCACCGCCGCCTATGGCCGTTTCAAGGACAAGCCCGCAGCAACGGCATACCTCAAGCAACACGGCGCCCCCATCGTCATCAAGGCCGATGGCCTGGCCGCCGGCAAGGGCGTCACCGTGGCGATGACAATGGAAGAAGCCATCGCCGCCCTTGATGATATTTTCTCCGGCAAATTCGGCGGCGCCGCATGCGTGATCGAGGAATTCCTTGAGGGCGAGGAAGCCAGCTTCTTCGTGCTCACCGATGGCGCGCACGCGCTTGCCCTGGCCACGGCCCAGGACCACAAGCGCGTGGGCGAAGGCGAATTGGGCCCCAACACCGGCGGCATGGGGGCCTATTCGCCAGCGCCGTGCATGACCGAAGCCCTTTGCGCCGAGGCACTGGAAAAGATCGTCCGCCCGACCATCCGCGCGCTGAGCGATATGGGCCACCCCTATGTCGGCGTCCTCTATGCCGGACTTATTCTCACCAAAGATGGCCCCAAGCTCATCGAATACAACGCCCGCTTTGGCGATCCCGAAACCCAGGTCCTCATGCTCCGCTTGAAAGACGACATCGTCACCCTGATGCTCGCCTGCGTGGATGGCACCCTCGACAAAATGTCCGTGCGCTGGCGCGCCGATGTGGCCCTCACCGTGGTCATGTGCGCCAAGGGCTATCCCGGTGATGTGGCGAAAGGCACAGAAATTCGCGGCCTCGAGGCCGCTGCGGCAGTAGAAGGCGTTGAAATCTTCCACGCCGGCACCGCCCTCAAAAACGGCGTGTTGGTGGCCAATGGCGGCCGCGTGCTGAACGTGACAGCGCTGGGCCAAACCGTAAAAGAAGCCCAGCAGCGCGCCTACGCAGCCATTGACCGGATCGATTGGCCCGAGGGCTTCTACAGGCGCGACATCGGCTGGCGGGCGGTTCAGCAAGTTCCGCACGCTTCAGTACTGGCTGAACCGACCCCTCATCCGGCCCGCGCCCTGCGGGACGCTGGCCACCTTCTCCCGCAAGGGGAGAAGGGTAGGACGATCAATGGCCGTGAACGCAGGCATGAGTAAGACTTATGACCACTGACATGATTGACCGTCAAACCGCGTTTAGCGGAACTATTCCGGCGGATATCCCGGTGGCGGCGCTGGAACACTATCTCAGCAACCGGCTACCGGGTTTCTCCGGTCCCTTGAGCGTCAGCCGTTTCAAGGGCGGGCAATCCAATCCCACCTACCACCTTACAACCGCGTCCGGCGACTATGTCCTGCGGCGCAAGCCGTACGGCAAGTTATTGCCCTCGGCCCATGCCATTGAGCGGGAATTCCGCGTGACCCTGGCCCTGCACAGCACGGGCTTTCCGCTGGCGCGGCCAAGATTGCTCTGCGGCAATGAGGCGATCATTGGCAGCGCCTTCTATGTGATGGATTTTGTCGCGGGCCGCATTTTCTGGCAACCGCATGCGCCCGGCCTTTCAACCTCGCACCGGGCGGCCATTTTCAGTTCGATGAATGACGCCATGGCGCGGCTGCACCTGCTCAATCCCGCAAAACTCGGCCTTGCTGATTTCGGTCGGCCCGACAATTATCTGACGCGCCAGATCAAGCGCTGGAGCGAGCAATACCGCGCTTCGGAGACCGAGAAGATTGACGCCATGGACCACCTGATCCGCTGGCTCCCCGGCGCCTGTCCGGTCACCACAGAAGCCGCCATCATCCACGGCGATTTCCGCCTCGACAACTGCATCATCCACGCCAGCGAACCCCGCATCATCGCGGTCATCGATTGGGAGCTGTCAACCATTGGCGACCCGCTCGCTGATTTCACCTATCATCTGATGCAGTGGTTCATGCCCGTGTCGGAACATGGCGCTGGTGTGGGCTCGCTCATCGGCCATGAGAACGACCCTGGAATTCCGCGCCTTGCTGACGATATCGAAAGCTATTGTGAAAAAACCGGGAGGGCTGCCATTCCCCAATTCAATTTCTACATGGCTTATAACTTCTTCCGTCTCGCCGCCATCCTGCAAGGCATTCTGGGCCGGGTGCGCGACGGCACGGCGGCCAATGCGGACGCTGGCCTGATGGCGCGGCAAGTGGCCCCCCTGGCTGAAACCGCCTGGCGTTTCGCCAGAAAGGCCGGCGCATGAAAATCGGCCTGGCGCTCGGCGGCGGCAGCGCCAGGGGCCTTGCCCATATCCCCCTGCTGGAGGTCTTTGACGAACTTGGGCTCAAGCCCGCCCTGATCGTGGGATGCAGCATCGGGGCGCTGATTGGTGCCGGCTATGCGGGCGGCATGGATGCAAAACAAATCCGCGAACATGCGGAGAAAATTCTCGCCAACCGCATTGAGGCCATGCGCTATGTGTTTGGCTCGCGTGGCATCCGCTTGCGCGACCTGCTGGCGCTCAAGGGCATAGGCTCGCTGCATATCAAGGGCGAGACCCTGGCGGGTCTCGCCCTGCCGGATCATCTCCCCAAAAACATCGAGGACATGCCCACCCCTTTCAAGGTCGTCACCACCGATTTTGACGCCCGCGCCGAACGCGTTCTCTCATCGGGCAATCTGGTCAAAGCGGTGGCTGCGTCCATCGCCATTCCCGGTGTCATTGTCGGCCCCAAAATTGATGGCCGTGTGCATGTCGATGGCGGCGTCACCAATCCGGTGCCATTCGATCATGCCCGCGAGGGCTGCGACATCACCATCGCCATCGATGTAACGGGAAGGCCCCGCCCGCCAGCCCGCGCCCACCACTCCAACATGGAGCTCGCCATCGGCTCCCTGCTGATCATGTTCCACCAGGTGGCGGAGCTGCGCCGCGCCAGCAATCCGCCGGATATCTACATCGAGCCTGATCTCGGCGGCATACGCTCGGTTGATTTTTTCAAGCCGCAAGACTTCTTCAACGCCGCCAGGCCTGCGAAAGAACACCTGCGGCGCGAGTTGGACGCGCTTCTGGCCAAGCGCCGTTAAGGCCCTTGCAGCAAAGGGCCCTCATCCGCCCTTCGGGCACCTTCTCCCATGGGGCGAGGGCCACGGGAGAAGGCCATCAATTGAATCGCCTTCTCCCGTTTGCGCCTTCGCAAATGGGAGAAGGTGGCCGAAGGCCGGATGAGGGCCCTTTGGCCAAACACAAAACTCTCACCGCCGCGACTTGAAAAACGCCTGCAGCAGCAGGCGGCTGCGCTCTTCGCCGATGCCGCTGTAGACTTCCGGAGCGTGATGGCAGGTGCTTTCGTTGAAAAACCGCGCTCCCCCCATTTTCACATCGTCCGCCGCATAATAAAGCCGCCGGATCCGGGCGAATGAAATGGCTCCTGCGCACATCACGCAAGGCTCCAGCGTGACATGGAGATCACAGTCAACGAGCCGCTCCGAGCCAATCACCTGCGCCGCCGCCCGGATCGCCAGCATCTCGGCATGGGCGGTTGGATCGCGAAGTTCCAGCGTCCGGTTGCCAGCCCTGGCCAGAACCGCCCCCGCCTTGTCCACCACCACCGCCCCCACCGGCACTTCACCGCGCCAAGCCGCAGCTTCGGCTTCCGCGAAGGCCGCTGACATCGCCGCTGGTAGTTTGAGCTTCATCGTGCCACATGAAGCATTGCAGGAGTATTGGTCAAGATGAGTGAATTTGCTGGCGAGCGCATTGCCAAGGTTATTGCACGGGCAGGCCTGTGTTCCAGGCGCGATGCCGAACGCCTGATCGAAGAGGGGCGCGTCACCCTGAACCACAAGACGCTGCGCAGTGCTGCCGTCAATGTCACCGACGGCGATCTGATCCGCGTTGACGGCAAGCTGCTACCTAAAAAAGAAGAGGCCAAGCTGTGGCGCTATCACAAGCCCGCAGGCCTCATCGTCAGCCACAACGACCCTGAAGGGCGCCAGTCGGTGTTTGACAAGCTCCGCGAGCAGCTTCCCCGCGTGGTCTCCATCGGCCGCCTTGATGTCAACACCGAGGGCCTGCTCCTTCTTACCAATGACGGCGAAATGGCGCGTTTTCTGGAACTGCCCTCGTCAGGCTGGATCAGGCGCTACCGTGTCCGCGCTTACGGCAAGGTCGATGACACGAGCCTGGCCAAGCTCAAAGACGGCGTGGTGATTGATGGCGTGAGTTATGGCCCCATCGAGGCCAAGGTCGATCAGATCAAGGGCGACAATGCCTGGCTCAGCTTTGCCATCCGCGAGGGCAAGAACCGCGAGATCAAGAAAGTCTGCGAGCACATCAACCTCACCGTGAACCGCCTGATCCGCACCGCCTTCGGCCCCTTCTCATTGGGCGAACTGGCGCGCGGCGGCATTGAGGAAGTGCCGCCGAAATTCCTCAAAGAACAACTCGGCCCCAAATTCAAGGACCACAATGCGGATCATCGGCGGAAAACATAAAGGCCGCGCCCTCAGTTCCCCTGCAGGCCAATCCACCCGCCCCACCTCCGACCGGGTGCGCGAATCCATATTTAATATCCTCGCCCACGGCATCGCCGATTTCACCCTTGAAGGCGCCCGCGTGCTCGACCTTTTCGCCGGCACCGGAGCGCTCGGCCTCGAAGCCCTGTCACGCGGCGCCAAATACTGCCACTTCGTCGATGACAGCGCCGCAGCCCGCGGCCTCATCCGCGCCAACGCCGACAGCCTTGGCCTCATCGGCCACTGCAAAATCTGGCGACGCGATGCCACAGACTTAGGAACCTGCTCCCCCCTCCCCGCCTTCGACCTGGTCTTCGCCGATCCACCCTACGCCAAGGGATTGGGCGAAAAAGCCCTGGCCTCAATAACGCAAGGCGGCTGGCTGAATGCAGGCGCAGTCGTCGTGCTCGAAGAGGCGGAAAAGGTGACAGTAGCAGCGCCTGCGCCCCTCGCGCTTTTGGACCAGCGGGTCTACGGCGAAACCCAAGTCCTGTTGTTTCGCATCGAGGCGTAAGCGGTTCGAAAGCGGGATAGAAAACCGACACCAGCCGCCCGCCACCGCCATGTTCGCCAAGACGGCAAAGATCGAGCCTGAGTGGAGCGTGGAGGAGGCGTAAAAATCAAATGCAATTGTCAATGAGCGTTGGGCGCGGCTGCGCCCTTGATGAAAACGGTTATTCCGTTTCCGGAGCATGGTAACGAAGGGCAGCGCTTCAGCTTGTGTCGGGGCTCATCGCGTCAAGGGCGAGGCCGTGGCATTCGATGAGCACTTGATCGACCTCGTGGATGGCCTTCTTGCGACGGCCAGGCGCAGGGCCGGGCCGGAGCGGCGACCGGAACTTGGGACTTGGCGCTTTCTCCCGCTTCTGCCGCCAGCGGGCAAGACGCTTGGCTTGGCGCGGCAGATCACTGAGTGCGAGCTTGAGGGCCTGGAGCCTGCGGCTGAGGCGTTCGGCCCCCACCAGCCCATCGGGCGGCGGCGGATCAGGTTCGGGCGGGCGCGCTGGCCACAGGGACTGCACTTGGGAAGCATCGCCAAAGAAATAAATGCGCGGGGGATTCCGCTTGAGTTTTCTCAGGCGCGGGGCTGCGAAGTTCTTGCGCGGATCGAAGAGCTGGAACGGGAAGGAGGGACGCTTGCTTCCGCCGCCTTTGCCGATGGGCCCTGCAGGGGCCGGACGCTTGGGCACCAGCTTCACCACAAGGCCACGCGCCACAATGATGATCAAGCGCCGCACGGCGGATTCAGCGGGCCGGAGAACGCGCAGCACGGCATTGTAGAGAGGCTGCGAAATCCGCGAAACCGTGGCATCGCCCACAAGCCCCAGCATGGCGAACAGGGCCGCAACGATGGCATTGAGCGCCTTGCTGTTGCGTTCGATGGCCTTGGCCCAGTCCACGGTGTTCCCTCAAAAGAATGAAACGTGAACATAAAGCCGATAGAGATGGGTTGTCAAGGGGGTATATGCCGGAACAGTCCGAGAGCGGCGGCGATCTCAATTTCAAGGACTTTCACCAGGAAAATGCCATGACTGGCGAATTGGGTATCGGAAATTACGGTGACAGTGCACTCAATTATTGTTCAAATTGAACGCACTGTCACCGTAATGAAGCAGGCGCAAAAACAGCGCTTCCCACATCGCCGGCCCCGCCAATGTCCGATGCCCAATGCGCCGACCTTGGCGGCTACCCAAAAGAGTCCGGCATCTGCCCCAGTAGAAAAATCTGCCTCATCCGCCGCTACGGTGCTGTATCGCGCGTCTGCATCGGATCGTGATTGTTGGGCAGGGCGATTCAGTAAACTGTGCGCAGGTTAACGGATCAGTCACAATTCTTGGGTCTTCCCAACCCTCATCCTGAGGTGCGAGCGCCGTAGCTACGCCTCGAAGGACGGTTGCAGGCTCCTTACCGTGGGCCCTTCGAGGCTCGCAAGGGCTCGCACCTCAGGGTGAGGAAGTGGGGGATATGACGTCGTGGATAATATGGTGCGGCTTAAAGCGCTTAACACGGTTTAGAAAATAGTCCTGAATGGTAGGCGATCGTCCTTGAGGGATTGTCGCCGTTGGGCTACAAATGCCAAACTGCTCGCGGAAAACTGGAAGGACTAATTCAATGACCCTGAAAACCAGACCATTTGATCCCGCCGCATATCTCAAGACCGACACAGCGCGAGCCGCTTACATGAACGAGGCGCTGGAAACCGGCGATCCGGCTTTTATCGCTGATGCAGTTGGCGTGCTGGCAAGGGCGCGCGGCATGGGCAAGGTTGCGAGAGAGGCGGGACTGTCGCGCGAAAGCCTCTACAGGGCGCTGTCCTCGGATGGAAATCCGGAATTCGCGACCATCCTCAAAGTGATGGCGGCCCTGCACTTGAATTTCAAGGCGACACCGGCGAAACATATCTGACCATGGCCAATTCCCTCCACGACATCAAAATCGATCCCCGCAACGCGAATATCCTGATCTCGGTGAACGGCGCGCTGTTTCCGCGCGAGCAGGCTGTTGTCTCGGTTTTCGACTCCGGCTTTATCCTCGGTGACGGCGTGTGGGAGGGGTTGCGGCTGGTGAAGGGCGGCGTGCCGTTCTTGCGCGCTCATATTGAGCGGCTTTATGAGGGGGCGAAAGCCATCTTCATGGATGTCGGCGTCACCCCGCAAGAGCTGGTCAAACGCCTCTTTGCCTGCCTTGATGCCAACAGGATGGAGGACGGGGTTCACATCCGCCTGATGGTCACACGCGGCGTCAAGGCCACGCCCTATCAGGATCCGCGCGTGACGATCCCGCCCGCCACCATTGTCATCATCCCTGAATACAAGCAATCCAATCCGCAGAAACTCCAGGCTGGCCTGTCGAGGTCCACATTTCGCCGCGTCGCACGATGAAAAAGTGCGTGGAATTGCAGGTGGCGACAAAACCCAGGGGATCCAGCATCAGGGCTTCATCGGCACCGGCGTTCATGGCCTGCACACACGCGGTGATGCAGTTGAGCTTGGAATGGGAATTGAGCTTCTGGTCCTGCACATCGGGTGCTCCGCGGCGCACATGGACGGTGAAGAGCGACAGGCCGTCCTGGAATTTTTGCGGATTGGATTGCTTGTATTCGGGGATGATGACAATGGTGGCGGGCGAGAT
>JANOTU010000157.1:0-7592 GCA_031416515.1 Hyphomicrobiales bacterium | reverse complement strand
CCCCCCTTGCGGGGGAGGTGTCATGCGCAGCATGACGGAGGGGGGCCTGGCAGGAGGATACGGGGACTCGCGGCAAGGCCCCCTCCGGCGCTTCGCGCCACCTCCCCCGCAACGGAGGGAGGAAGAAAAAGTGAGCGAAGTGATGGTTTTGGTCACTCCGCCGCGACCCGTTGCTGCGTCTTCTTGTAATTCCGTGGATCACGGAACATCGCGCCATCCTTCATGATCATGGCGAAGCGCCCCGGCCCCACCAGAACGGACTGGTCCTGCAAGGGATTGCCATCGACCAGCAACAGGTCCGCCAGCGCGCCCTCCTTGATCACGCCAAGCTCGCCTTCATGGCCCATGAGACCGCCACCGATTTTGGTGGCGCAGCGGAGCGCCTCGGCGGGGGAGTAGCCGAAGAATTTCACGAAATGGCCGATGTCGCGGGCATTCTGGCCCATCGGCGTGATCGAGAAGCCGTAGTCGCCGCCCACCACCACCCGGATGCCGCGCTTCCTGATCTGGTGATAGGTGGCGCAGGTGTGCTCGAATTTTCGCGGCAGGCCCATCTTCTGGGCGATCTCCTTGGTGAGGCCCACGACTTCGCCCTCGAAGACGCTGTTGTGCACAAGGCCCACGGCGGGGCCGACATAGATGCGGTCCTTGACCGACTCCAGCATGTCGAGGGCCTCTTCATCGGCGAAATCGCAGTGATAGATGCAGTCCACCCCGTTGCGCACCGCGCGTTTGACGGAAGCAGCGGCGCGCGAGTGGCAGGCGACACGCTTGCCAAAATCATGGGCTGTCTCGACCGCGGCGGCGACCTCCGCTTCGCTCATCGAAGTGATCTCGGCCCGCGCGTGGCTGACAAACTCATCGCCGGAGATGTTGATCTTGATGTTGTCGACGCCTTCGCGCACGCACAGGCGCACGGCTTTGCGCACTTCATCGGCGCCATCGGCCACATAGCCAAAGCTTTCGGCTTTCATGTGCAGGCGGTTCTCGTCGCCCAGTCCCGCCGTCACCGTGATCTCAGGGCTGGCAGCGCGGTAGCGGGGGCCGGCGAGATAACCGTTGTTGATTTCATCGCGGACCACGACATCGAGCCGCATCTTGGCGGACGCGGCGGAGTAAGCGCTGGTGAAACCGTGGTTCAGCATCATCGTGGCATTGCGGCAGGTGCGCAGCAGATGCTCCTCCACCGGAATTTCGCCCAGCTCCTTGTTGGTGGAAATGCCCACAAAAGAAAGATGGCAATGGCCCTCGACCATGCCGGGCATCAGGAACATGCCCCCGCCATCAATCACCTGGCCCCCGCGCTCGCGGGCGATCTCGCCCTTGGCCACAGCTTTGATGCGGTTGCCCTCGATCAGCACTTCGCCGGGATAGGCGGCATCATTGTCGCCGTCCCAGATCATCACATTTGTCATTAAAATCGCAGCCATGCGCGCCTCCCTTATGACCGTGCCTTTTCGCCTCTTCCATACAGCAGCAGCATGGCGATGATGACCGTGCCGTAAATCACTTGCCGACCCGCTTCCGGCATTTGCATGACCGAGAGGATGGATTGCAGCAGCGTGATCAGGATAACACCAGCAATGGTGCCAAGATAATTGCCGCGCCCGCCGAGAATATTGGTGCCGCCAAGCACCACAGCAGCGATGGCGGGAAGCAGGTAGGGATCGCCCATGGCCTGGTAAGCCTTGTTGGAATAGCCCGCCAGCAGCACGCCAGCGAAGGCGGCGCAGGCCCCACAAACAGCGAAGCTGCCCACCAGCACCGCGTTGGTGTTGATGCCGGAGAGATAGGCCACCGATTCGCGGTTGCCAATCGCATAGACGGCGCGCCCGAAGGCTGTGCGCCGCAAAATCAGGATGATGACCAGCCCCACCGCCATCCAGACAAACAGCGCGTTGGGAATGCCGAAGATCGAGCGCTGCACGGCGATGAAGTGCATGGCTTTGGTGGCCTGGTCCTGCGGCGCAAAACCGCCCGTGTGCAGCACCATGAAGCCCTGCACCACGGCGTTCATGCCGAGGGTGAAGATCATGGAGGGCAGGCGCAGATAGGCAACCCCCAGCCCATTGATCAAGCCCACGAAGGCCCCGCAGAGAATGCCAAAGGGAATGGCGAGCCAAACGCCAACATCGCCAAACCAGCCGACGATGCCGGTCGCCATCATGCCGCCGAGCGTCACCACCCAGGGCACCGAGAGATCGATATGGCCGAGCAGGATCACCACCATGGCGCCCGAGGCGATGATGCCGAGGAAAGCGCCGACTTGCAGTTGCTGCAAGAGATAGTCGGGGGAGAGGAATTCACGCGAATAAAGCGCTCCCGCCAAAAGCAGCACAATGATGCAGCCGAAGGCGATGGCTACAGCGCGGTCAAGGCCCATGGCTTGCGCAAAGCCCTTCATGTGAACAGCTTCAGCCGGTTGCGGATGCGGAACACCCGGATGGCGCCGAGGCTGACCGCGACGAGCAGAACAACACCCTGGAACAAGGGTTGCCACAGGGGCGAGAAATCAAACACGAACAACAGATCCTCGATGGTGCGGAGCACAAAGGCCCCGAAGATCGAGCCTATGGCCGAACCCCAGCCACCGAACAGCGAAGTGCCGCCGATTACCACGGCGGCGATGGAATTGAGCGTATAAATGCCGCCGATAGGGGCCGAAGCCTCGCCGGAATAGGTGTTGAAGGTGAGGATGAGGCCGCCGAGCGAGGCCAGAAAGCCCGCCAGAGTATAGGCCATGAGCTTGGCCTTGGCCACCGGCACGCCCGACATATAGGCTGCATGCTCGTTGGAGCCCACGGCATAGGCGGCACGGCCAAGCACCGAACTTCGATAGGGAATCCACACGAGGATAACGACAAAGAACAAGACAACCAGCCCCGTCGGCACCACGCCGAAAAGCTGGCCGGTCACAAAATCCGCGATGTCTGCCTGAACATCGCCGCCGGGGATGGGCCGGATCGCCAGCGAGACGCCGTAGAAAATTGCCCCCGTTGCCAGAGTGGTGATGATCGGCTGCAATCGGCCCCAGACGACGATGGCGCCATTGACAAACCCCGCCGCCAGCCCCGCCGCGAGCACGGCCACACAGCCCAGGAGGCCCATGCCAATGTCGCCCACCACGATGGTGGAGGCGATGCAGTTGGCCAACACGAACATGGGCCCCACAGAGAGATCAAGCCCGCGCGTCAAAACCGGTATGGTCTGCGCCATGGCCACCAGCGCCAGCAGCACCGCTTTGTTGGCGGCGGTGGTGGCAACCGCCGGATTGAGCCCGACGGAGTGGTTGGTGATGTAGATGGTGAACATCAGCGCAAACAGCGCAATCGCCGTGATGGTGCCGAGATTGTGCGAGAAGCGGTAGCGCCAGTCGCTCATGCCGCAGCCTCAATGTTATGGGCGCTTTCGAGGATGTTGCGCTCGGTGCATTCCTCTCCCGCAAGCTCGCGCACGATCTGGCCATTGTAGAATACCAGCACCCGGTCGCAGCAGCCAATCAGCTCGGCATAGTCGGTGGAATAAAACACAATGGATTTTCCCTGTTCAGCGAGTTCGCGAAGAAGTCGGTAAAGCTCCTGCTTGGTGCCCACATCGATGCCGCGTGTTGGATCGTTGAGCAGGATGATTCCGGGCTCGGTCATCAGCCATTTGGCCAGCACCACTTTCTGCTGATTGCCGCCGGAGAGCGTCGCCACCGGCAACGACACATCGGAGACCTTGATCTGCAAGCGCTCAACAGCGGCATTGACCGCAATGGATTCCATCGCCGCATCAACACCCAGGCCAGACTTGAATTGCCTGAGAGATGCCAAGGTGAGATTGTCGCGCACACTCATGGGCAGCATGAGGCCTTCCACCTTGCGGTCCTCGGGGATCAGCGCCACCGGAATGGCCGCCGCCATGGCGTTGCGCGGGCTGCTGAGCGCCATGGCTTGGCCGCCCACCGAAACCGTGCCGGAAACACCTTTGAGAACCCCAAAGAGGGCGAGGAGCAATTCGCGCTGGCCCTGGCCATCGAGGCCGCCCAGACCCAATATCTCGCCCTTGCCCGCCTTGAAATTGATGTTGCTCAGTTCATGGCCCCAGCTCAGGCCCGCCACTTCAAGGGCTACCGGCCGGTCTGCCACATAGGCGGGCTTGGGGGGATATTTGGCGCTCACCTCGCGACCGATCATCATCTGGATGATGTCGCTCACCTTGCGCTCGCCTTTGCGAAAAGTTTCGATCTTGCGGCCATTTCGAAACACCGTTGCCACATCGGCCAGCGCTTCAATCTCGTGCATGCGGTGCGAGACATAGAGAATGCCCACACCCTCGCCTTTAAGCTTGCGGATGATGGCATAAATGCGCGTCACATCCGCCGCGGTCAGCGCCGAAGTCGCTTCATCAAGGATGAGCAGCTTGGGCTTCTTCGCCAGCGCCTTGGCGATTTCAACCATCTGGCGGCGCGACAATGGCAGGTTTTTCACCAGTTCAAGGGGGTGCACATCCTCGCAGCCCACCCGCGACAGAAGCTCTACCGCGCGGGCCCTCTGGAATTTCGCATCAATCATGCCCATGCGCGTTGGCGGATCGGCCATGTTGAGATTGTCGGCCACCGTCAGGTCCGGCATCAGCGACAACTCCTGGAACACGCAGACAACGCCCGCGTCCATCGCCTCATGGGGGTTGCGGAAATTGACCTGTCTGCCGTCGATCAGCATTTCGCCTTCAGTGGGGTCGGTGACACCGGCGACAATCTTGATCAGGGTGGATTTGCCAGCGCCATTCTCGCCGAGAACAGCGTGAATCTCGCCGGCATAGGCGGTGAAATCAACCTCCGAGAGCGCCGCGATGCCGCCATAGCGCTTGGAAGCGCGTCGGAGCTCGAGCAGGGGAATCCTGTCTGTCATGGGAATTTCATTGCAATGAGCTGCACGGCGGGATTGCCCCGCCGTGCCGTATCCAATTGCTGGCCAGACTTACTGATCCGCCTCGGATTTGCCCATGATCTCGGTCGCCTTAATGTTCACGCCGCAGGCCGGAAACTCGTTGGGCGTGAAGAAGTTGTCGCCAAGGTCGGGATAATAGTTCTCTCCGGCCTTGAAGTCCGGATGCTCGGTGAGCGGAATTGGCACCGAGACATATTGCGGCAGCGTTTCGCCCTTGAGTGCTGTGATCGCGGTCTTCATGGCAATGGCCACAAGGCCCGGCGATTGGCCCGCCGATGAACACAGCAGCCCCTTGTCGGCATTTTCAGCGCAGAGCTTGCGGAAGCCGTTCTCGGCCTCGCCCGCCACCGGCACGAAGGGATGGCCTGCGTCAATCATGGCGCGCACGGTGCCGGTGGAGCCGCCCTGCACGGTGATGCCGTCGAACTTCTTGTGAACAGCGATGGCGTCAGCCGTCACCTTCTGGGCCGTGCCGTCATCCCAGTTGCCGACCACTTCTATGATCTCATATTTCGGGCCTGCGGGATCTTCCAGAATCGCGCGGATGCCGATGTGGCGGTCACGGTCCACTGAGTTGCCGGCAAGGCCGCGCACTTCGAGGATCTTGCCGCCATTGGGCAGATGCTTCTTCAGCCACTTGCCCCACATCCGGCCAATTTCCAGCTGGTCTTCGTTGACCTGCAGGACTTCTTCGGTGTCGAGCACGTTATCGAAGGGCACCAGAACCACACCCGCCTTGTTGGCGCGCTTGATCACGGGCGTGAAGGCGGTGGGGTTCACCGCGATGGTGAGGATGGCGTCATAACCGGAATTTATGAAATTATCGATGGCCGCGATCTGGGCCGCCACATCGGTTCCGGTCGACACAATCTTCAGTTCCTTGATGTCGGCTTTGACATCAGCCTGATCGGCGTAGGCCTTGGCGGTCTTGATCATCTGAATGCGCCAGGTGTTGCCAACAAAACCATTGGCGAGTGCGATCCGGTAAGGGCCTTCCTTCTTGGGGAATTTGAGATATTTCGTGTCCTTGGTGAAGGGCGCGAAGCATTCGGGGTTAAAGCCCGGTCCCGAAACAACTTCAGGCCCGGCAGCAACGGACGTAACGGTGAAAGCCGCAAGGGCAGCTGCCCCAGCGAGCAGTTTAGTGGCGAGTCGTGTCATCGATGTCTCCTCCCAAATCATCTCGTTTTGTCCGAAGGCTGCGCGCTCTGGCTCTCGACAAGCCACAAATCGCGCAAAATTTCCGCAGAGATGAAAAAGTGCGGCAACCATTTGCCTTGCGAATTCCGTTTTGCTTGGGATGAAACTCAGTCAATTCCACAACTTTGTCAACGGCATTCTGAGGCGGGCCAGGACTAGGCCTTGAGCAGCGCTTTCAACTGGGTGTTCTGGTCCATGAGCGCTGCCTCGTCCGGCTTCGCCTGCCTGCCGATCAGCATCTCCAGCAGCCTGATGTCGCGGCCAATGGTGTTGCCGCGGCCGATGCCGCTGGCGCCCACCAGCGTGCCGTCGTCTCTCAAATGGCAGAGGATGAAGGCGCCGTCTTTCAAGGGGCGGGTAATGGTGTTTGTGGCACCCTCGGGCACACCGGCGATTTGCAAGGAGAGGTCATATTGGTCGGACCAGAACCACGGCACAGCTTCAAAGCGCTTATTGCCGCCGGCCATGTTTTCAGCGGCAACGCCCGCCTGATCCTGAGCGCTGCGCCAGGCTTCGAGGCGCATTCTCTTGCCGCCGAAGACAGGATGCGGGAAATTACAGCAATCGCCAGCCGCGTATATGTTTGGATCGCTGCTGCGCATGTGGTCGTCGCAAATGATGCCATTATCGATGGCGAGGCCCGCTTGTTCTGCAAGGCGGATTTCCGGGGCAGCGCCGATCCCGGCGATAAGGACCTGGGCGGCGATGCGGCGGCCACCGTCGAGGTATACAGCATCGATATCAATGCGCTCGATCCTGGCGCTGGCGATGATTTCAACGCCGGCCTCGCCGTGGCGCTGGGCAACGACCTTGGCGATTTCTTCAGGCACGCCGCGCAGCAGAATGCGGGCTTGCGCTTCGATCACCGTCACTTTGCAGCCGCGTTTGGCGGCACTTGATGCAAGTTCCAACCCAATGAAGCCGCCGCCGATGATGGCAACACTGGCACCAGGCGTGAAGGCATTGCGCAGAGCCAGCGCATCAGCGAAATCACGCAGCAGCAGGGCGCGTGGCGCGGCGGCCAATTGGCGGGGTTTTGCTCCCGTGCAGATGAGGAGTTTTTCGTAAGAGACAATGCGGCCATCCGCGAGGCTTATGATCTTGGCGGCGCGGTCGATGGCAACGGCGCGGGCGTTGCCGATCCAGGTGGCGTTGAGCGCGGCTATCGTCTCTTCATCAAGCAGCAATATGGGAGTTGGCGGATTTTCTTCAGTGATCGAGGCTTTTGACAGGGGGGGCCGGTCATAGGGTGGCAGCGCTTCCTCGCCAATCAGCGTGATCGCCCCCTGCCAGCCATATTCACGAAGCCCCACAACCGCGCGAGCCGCTGCTTTTCCAGCGCCGACGATGACCATGGTCATTGACTTTCCTCCCCCCGTTGCGGGGGGGGTGTCATGGGCAGCATGAACGAGGGGGGCCTGTCCGCAAGCGCAATTATTCGCCGCCCGGCCCCCCACC
>JANOTU010000156.1:0-1965 GCA_031416515.1 Hyphomicrobiales bacterium | reverse complement strand
GCAGAATACATTGCCAAGGTCTCGGCGGGGATCAGGAGCTGGTACGTAGATCCAGATCGATCCGAGGATTTCCAGGCGCTGATGCGCCGCGACGGGCGGGTTGAGGATTTTGTATCGGAGGTCATCAGCCACAGCACGGGCGAGCGACGCTGGATCAGCGAGAACGCCTGGCATGTGTGCGATGCCGAGGGACGCCCCATTTATATCGAGGGCACCATCATGGACGCCACCGAACGCGCCACGGGCCTTGCCACCATCGTCCGCCAGGCCAACACCGATGCTCTCACCGGCGCTGCCAGCCGCTTTCACTTCCTGAATTCTCTCAATGCGCAGGCCCATTCGGAAGCTTCCTGCGGCGCGCTGTTCTCGGTCGATCTCGACCGCTTCAAAGAAGTGAATGATGTCCTGGGGCATGGCGCTGGCGACATTGTGCTCAAGGCTGTGGCGGAACGGCTTCAGTCAATTGCCGGCCAAAGAGGCCTGGTCGGCCGCCTTGGCGGCGATGAATTCGCGGTCCTGATGACCGGGGAGGCCGGCGCTGATGTGACAGCCCTCAAAATCGTCGACTCGCTGCGTCAACCGATCCTCATCGATGGCCGCAATGTTGTTGTTGGCGGCAGTGTTGGTGTGGCCTTCCATCCCACCCACGCCGACAGCGCCGCCGATCTGCTCACCAATGCTGACCTGGCCCTCTACAAGGCAAAAACCAACGGGCGCAATGGCTTTCAGATTTTCGGCCCCGAACTTAGATCAAACCTCCTGCTGCGGCGCTCCCTCGAGGATGAACTGCGCGAAGCCGCTGCGGCTGGCGAGATGGAACTCAACTATCAGCCGATCATCGAGAGCAAAAGCGGGGACCTTGCTGGTTATGAGGCGCTGATGCGCTGGAACCACCCGCAATTGGGGTTGCTGCCTCCGGCGCGGTTCATTCCGGTGGCCGAGGACGCAGGCATCATGCGGGATCTGGGCAACTGGGCCGTGGCGGAGGCCTGCCGCAGGGCCGCCACCCTGCCCCCTCATCTCACCATGGCCGTCAATGTCTCGCCCAGCCAATTCCGTTCTGAAAGCATCCTCACAGGGGTGCGCCATGCGCTGGAGGAAAGCGGTCTCGACCCCTGCCGCCTGATCCTGGAGGTGACGGAGACAGTTATTCTGTCCAGCGAAGCCATCGCCCAAAGAGTGATCGGTAATATCCAGGACCTCGGTGTGCAGCTCGCCCTTGATGATTTCGGCACCGGCTATTCATCGCTGAGCTATTTGCAGCGGTTTGCATTTTCAAAAGTGAAGATCGACCAAACCTTCGTGGCCGGCATCGAGACCGCCAAGGCCAATCGCGCCATCATCCGCGCCATCATCGGCCTGTGCCGCGATCTCGGTGTGGATGTTGTGGCGGAAGGGGTTGAAACCGAGGCGCAGGCCGACATCTTGCGGGCCGAAGGCTGCGAATTCATGCAGGGTTATCTCTGGGGCAGGCCAGCACCATTTGCGATCGACAGGACTTGACGAAGCCAGTTATTTCCGCAATATGATTAATTTACGGAGATTAATCCATGATCCGCGCCACATCCTCGGAATTTGCCAAGAATTTTGGCCGCTACAAGGAAATTGCCCAGCGTGAGCCGGTTGAAATCACCAGCCATGATCGGACCAGCGGCTATCTCATCTCAGAGGCTGAATTTTTGGAACTCAAACGCCTGAAGGAAATGGCGCCGAAAGCGATCTCCATTCATGATCTGCCAAGCGAGGATATTGAGGCGTTGATGAATACTCGCATGGACCCGCGCCATGATCATCTGAATTCGCTGCTGGACGAATAGACGCTCGTGCCACTGACGCCGCCGGAGCCGGGACTTGTCATTCCCTACTCATATCTTTGGTGGAAAGAAGGCTCGGCTGGTGAGGACGCGGGCCGGAAGGTCCGCCCTTGCGCCATCATCGGCCTGTGCCGCGATCTCGGTGTGGATG
>JANOTU010000155.1:0-14324 GCA_031416515.1 Hyphomicrobiales bacterium | reverse complement strand
GCACCCCTATCTGCATTAATCTGCGCCATCTGCGGATTAACCTTGAGAAAAAGCTGTCGTTGTTGACGGCATCAAGCACTACGCTACGCAGTTTTGGACTTGCGCGTGCTGAAACCGGGTGAATTTTTGCAGGAGATGTTGCGATGAAAAGAATGTCTTATTCCCTCAAGCTTCCCACTTCGGTGAAGAATGCGGCTCACAGGCTTGCCAAGCAGGACGGGGTGTCGCTCAACCAATGGATTTCGAGCGCGGTGGCGGAGAAAGTGGGGGCGGTTGAAACAGCGGCGGAATTCCTGTCGCGCATGGCCGGAGAGTCAAAGCCGCTGGGCATGAATCGCTATCTTGATCTCGTGCATCAGAAGCCAGCGATGAATGGCGACGAGGTATAATACCAACGGCCAGATGAAGTGACACGCTCATCACAAATTCCCGTCACCCCAGCGAAAGCTGGGGCCCAGCTAACTGACTGACCTGGAACACCAATTCAAACAAAAGCGGGACCCCAGCTTTCGCTGGGGTGACGGAAACTGGGGTTAAGGATGGGTCAATTCTTCCCCCGTTGGTATAAGGCTGCTATCCGATCGCGCCCGACTTGCGCAAGACTGCGATGTCGGCGACTGACAGCCCGAGCAATTCCTTCAGCACTGTCTCTGTCCCTTCCCCCAGCCTTGGCGGGGCCTTGTCGTAATCGATTGGGGTTTCGGAGAACTGCACCGGGTTGGCGATGCCGGGGGTTTGGATGCCGTCGTCGCGTGTCAAGCCGATTTGCAGGCCGCGGGCGAGGACTTGCGGGTTGGCGAAGACTTCGTCAATGGTATTGATGGGGCCGCAGGGGATGGCGGCGGATTCGAAGGCTGCAACCCACTCGGCGGTGGTGCGGGCTTTCATGGGGGGGATGAGCAGCGGAATGAGCGCTGCGCGGGCCTCAACGCGTTGGCGGTTGGTCTTGAACCGCGCCGCTTCGGCCACACCGATGATGCGGCAATATTCCGCGAACTGACGATCTGAACCCACCGCGATGATGATGTGGCCGTCCCTGGTTTCAAACGTCTGGTAGGGCACGATGTTGGGGTGGGCGTTGCCAAGGCGTGTGGGGGCTTGACCGCCTACGAGATAGTTGAGGCCTTGATTGGCGAGAACCGCCACTTGCGAATCGAGCAAGGCCATGTCGATGAACTGGCCAATGCCGGTGCGCTGGCGGTGATAGAGCGCTGCGATCACGGCGTTGGTGGCATAGAGCCCGGTGAAGATATCAGCGAAGGCGACACCGGTTTTCATGGGCGCGCCATCCGGTTCGCCGGTGATCGACATGAGCCCCGCCATACCCTGGATCATGAAGTCATAGCCAGCGCGCTGCGCATAGGGGCCGTTCTGGCCAAAGCCGGTGATCGAGCAATAGATCAGCTTGGGATTGACGGCTTTGAGGCTGTCATAGTCGAGGCCGTATTTGGCGAGGCCCCCTACTTTGAAATTTTCCATGACGACATCAGATTTGGCTGCAAGGCCCCGGATGAGCTGCTGGCCTTCAGCACTTGCCATGTCGATGCACACGGAGGATTTTCCGCGATTGGCGGAGAGAAAATAGGCGGCATCGCCGCGTGAGCCGTCCGGGTTGGTGATAAAGGGCGGCCCCCAGCCTCTGGTATCATCGCCCTCGCCCGGCTTTTCGATCTTGATCACCTCAGCGCCAAAATCAGCGAGGAGTTGTGTGGCCCAGGGGCCAGCCAGCACGCGGGTGAGATCAAGAACACGAATGCCGGTGAGCGGGCCTGCCATGGTCAGCGCGCCTCCAGTTCTGTCAAAAGTGCTTCATCCACCGCAATGCCGTCACGGGCGGCGATGAGCAGTTTCTCCGCATAAGGATCTTTGGCGCGCTCGCCGCCCACGGCGAAGGCGGGGTCAACCGGGCAGCCGATGCCGAGATGCTCACGCACCGTAAAGGGCAGCAGATAAAGCCCGTGCCGGACATTGCGGAGAAACACCCGGCCCTTCAACCTGACATCGCCGATGATGGCGGGGGCGAGGAAGACGCAAGAGATGCTTTGCAAGTCAAAGCCAATGCTGTCGCGGGTCAATTCCAAATCCCGCAGCGGATCGGCAAGCGCTTCCACAGCCAACTTCAGCCCGGGATAGCCGCAGGCTTCAAGCCAGACACAGGCCCAGGCAATGTCAGCGCCCTGCCCTGGCGCCATGGGTTCAACGATTCTGGCGATCCTCAATTCCAGGGTCTGCATGTCGTGTTGCATCACAATTCTTTCATCAACCCATTGCCACGCTGTCACAGGATTGTCATACTGGACTGAAACAAAAGCAGAAGCCGGAATAAGCCGGACCCCGTCTCAATCATTCCGCTTTGGGCATTCCGCCCCTCGCGGTCAAGGAGGATAGCCACAATGAAAAAAACCACCATCTTGACGCCCGCGCAACAGACCATGCGCGCCGCCATGCTTTCACGCCGCAGCCTGCTCAAGTCCGCCGTCGCCCTGGGCGCGGTTGGCCTTGCCGGCCCCATGTACATCAACAACGCCCGCTCTGCCTCGGGCGAGCTCAATCTGCTGATGTGGTCGGATGAGTTTCCCGGCGATGTCATTCCGGGCTTTGAAAAGGCCACCGGCATCAAGGTCAACCAGACGCCGTTCTCGCAGAACGAAGAGCAGATCAACAAGCTGCAGGCCACCGGCGGCGAGGGCTTCGACCTCTGCCAGCCCACGCGCAACCGGGCACCGCAATACCAAGAGCTGAATGTTCTCGCTCCCTTTGACACCAACAAACTGAAGAACACCGGCAATCTCATTCCCTCCATGCTCGAAGGCTCGTCGAGCCTGTGGACATGGGAAGGCGGCCTCTATCATTTGCCGCATTGCTGGGGCACGGAAGCCATTTCCTACCGCACCGATCTCTACAAGGGCGATGTCAGCAAACTGAGCTATGGCTCGCTTTGGGATGAGGAAGTCAAGGGCCACACCCAAGGCCGCGGCCACTCCTTCCTGCTCGGCATTGGCCTGTGGTGGGACGGCACCGGCAAGATGCCCAGCAACCGCATGCAGGACGGCTACAAGGATGCGGATGCCTTCAAGAAGCTGTGGGATCCGATCCTGGCCTTTGCCATAGAGAACAAGGCCTGGGTGAAGCAGTTCTGGGATTCAGCCGACAACACCAAGTCGGGCCTGATGGAGAATGATGTGTGGATCGGCCAGACCTGGGACGGCCCGCCACTTTCCCTCAAGAAGGATGGCAAGCCCGTCAACTACACAGCGCCCAAGGAAGGGGCGATAGCCTGGCTCGATGGCCTGTCGCTGATGAAGGCCGCCAAGAACACCGATCAGGCCTATGAGTTCTTGAACTACCTCATGACACCGGAAGTCTCGGCCATGGTGGGTGAAGGCTCTGGCTACAACCCGGTGGTGACCGGCGCTGATGGCTTCACCTCGGCGACGTTCAAGAAAAACTTCCAGGAGGCCTATCCGGGCGATGCCTTGAAGAACCTCTGGCACTGGCCGGCAGAACCCTCCTGGTATGCCGAAATCCGCAGCCAGTATGTGGACAAGTTCAAGGCCGCCTGATCCGCCTGACTGGTTAAAACGTCAACCAGCCCCGGTCATTCCGGGGCTGGATTGTTTTGCCAATCTTGTTGATCCTGTACTGATCCACGCCACAGACCATGATTTGCAACAAAGGGTAGCGTCCCCTCTCTTCAAACCGGTTCATTGCTCCGAAGAAAGGAAGAATTCACCACAAAGGCACCAAGGCCACAAAGAACCACAAAGCATAAGGCGACACCCAAAATAAGGGCTTCGTTTCCGTCTGCCGGTGGCCAGACACGCAAGTGTTTTCCTGGGAGCGCGGGCGAGGCGCCCGCGCTCCCAGCGGTTGGTATTTACGTGGCAGGACCTTGTTTAACGCAAATCATGGCCTGTGGCGTGGATGAGTATACTTGCTTGCAAGCGTGGGTGGGTAGAAGCTAGGATCACCACGAAAGAGGGGAATGGGGACGCATGAGCGCCGGGGTAGAGCTCGATCACATCACGGTCAGATTTGGCCAGTTCACCGCTGTTGATGACGTGTCGCTCAACATCAAAGGAGGCGAGTTTTTTTCGTTTCTCGGGCCCTCTGGCTGCGGCAAGACCACCATTTTGCGCACGGTCTCAGGGTTTCTGGATCCATCTCAAGGCTCGGTGCGCATCGGCGGAAAGGATATGACGGGGATTGGCCCCAACAAGCGGCCCACGGCGCTCATCTTCCAGAACCTTGCTTTGTTCCCGCTGATGACAGTGGCGGAGAACATCACTTATGGCCTGCGGGTGCGCGGCATCTCAAAAGCTGACCGCATGAAGAAGGCTGATGAGCTTTTGAGCCTCATCGCTCTTCCCGATCAGGGGCCGAAACTGGTGAGCGAGCTTTCCGGCGGGCAAAAGCAGCGCGTGGCCATTGCGCGGGCCCTTGCCGTTGAACCCCAGGTGCTCCTCCTGGACGAGCCGCTGTCAGCGCTTGACCTCAAGCTTCGCCAGCACATGCGCAATGAGCTGCGCGAAATCCAGAAGCGGGTGGGCATCACCTTCATCTATATCACCCATGACCAAGGCGAAGCGCTGACCATGTCGGACCGCATCGCGGTGATGAATGACGGCGTCATTGAGCAGGTGGGCGATGGCAAGTCGGTTTATGATGATCCGGCCACCGCCTTTGTTGCCTCCTTTGTGGGCGAGAACAATCCTTTCACCGGCAAGGTGGTGAGCGCTGACGCCATGGGGGTGACGCTGGAAACGGCGTTTGGGAATTTGCGCGGGCGCAACCCTTCGGCGCTGAAGCCGGGCGCCAAGGCGACATTGTTTGTGCGCCCTGAATCGCTCAAGCTTGGCGAAGGGGCCGGCGGCGCAACCTTTTCCACCAGGGTTCTCTCTGTCGCCTTTGAGGGCAATGCCAGCCATATTTATCTCAAGGGGCCGGCCAGGAAAGACCTGACCGTCACTGTTGGCCGCCATGACGGATCAAGGATTCCTGAACAGGGCGCCACCGCCTTTGTGAGCTATGCGCCTGAACTGGGTGTGGCGCTGCCGGAAGGAAAGATGGCCCGTGAGTAGGCTTGTTGTTTTTCTCATTCCGCTGGTGGTGATCGCCGCATTCTGGGCGATGTCGCGCCATGAGGCGAAGGCGGTTCACGATCCAACGCACAAGAGCTTCTTTGAGCGCAATGGCACGGGCCTTGGCATCACCTTCATCGCCCTTGTGGCGTTCTGGGCCTTGTTCCTTGTGGTGCTGCCCTATCTCTACATGGCGCAGGAGAGTTTCCATCCGCGCCTGCCGCCCCTGGAGCGCGGCGGGCCCAATGATTATCTCACCATCGCGCAATATAAATCATTCTTTGTCTCGCCCTCGGATGGGCAATGGAACACCACGCATATGTGGGCGTTCTTCACCACCATCCTGACATCGGCCGCCGTGACGGCGATCAATTTCGCCATCTGCTATCCGCTGGCCTTCTATATGGCGCAGGCAGGCACCGCGCAAAAGGTGCGCCTGCTGATGCTGGCGCTGATTGTGCCCTACTGGGTCAATGAAATCCTGCGCGCTTTTGCGCTGCGGCTGCTGCTCGCTTCCAAGGGCCTGATCAACCAATCGCTCATGGCGCTGGGCATCACCGATGCGCCCATTGATTTCCTTATCAATAACACAGGCCTCTATGTGGGCCTCTCTTATGCCTATCTTCTGGTCATGGTGTTCCCGCTCTACAACGCCATTGAAAGCCTCGACAGGAACCAGATCGAGGCGGCGCGCGATCTCGGCGCTCCCTGGTGGCGCATCCACAAGGATGTGGTTATTCCTTACGCTACGCCCGGCATCGCCTCTGGCTGCACCATGGTGTTCATGCTGTCGGCAGGCTCGCTGGCAGCGCCACAATTCCTGGGCGGCCCGCGCACGCTGTGGTTCACGTCCATCGTTTATGATTTCTTCTTCCAGGCCTTCAATTGGCCCAGGGGCGCTGCTTACGCCTTCATCCTGCTGGCGGCCTGCATTGCCCTTGTCATGCTGATGCTGCGTCTCTTCAAAGTCTCGCTCGGGGAGACCATCAGATGACTGCAAAGCATGTGATGCGCGGCATGATCGGCTTTTATATCCTGCTGTTCTTCCTCTACCTCTTTGGGCCGCTTCTGGTGATGGGCGTCACCGCCTTCAACACGCCCAATTATCCGCAGGCCTATCCCTTCGAGGCCTTTACGCTGGAGTGGTTTGTAAAGCTGTGGAACCACCGGGCGATGATGGACGGGTTGAAAAATTCTTTCGTCATCGGCATTGGCGTTGTGGTGATTTCGGTGCCGGTGGGGCTGGCCGCCGCCATCATCATGAACCAGATCTATCACCGCGCCCGCGGGCTGTTCTATCTGGTGACGATTTCTCCGGTGCTCACCCCTGGCGTGATCATCGGTATTTCCACGGTGATCTTCTGGAAGGACGTGCTCGGCGTCACCGATGTCACCAAGGCGCTTTTCTACAAGGGCGTGATTCTGGCCATCCTGGGCCAGTCCAGCTTCGTCGCCGCCTATTGCCTGTTGATCATCATGGCCCGGCTGCAGCGCTTTGACCGCGCGCAAGAAGAAGCCGCCCTTGATCTGGGGGCCTCATACCCGCAGGTGTTCTGGCACATCCTGCTGCCGTTCCTGAAACCAGCGCTGATCTCGGCTGCGGTCATTGGCTTTCTCTCGTCATTTGAAAATTACAACACCACCACCTTCGCCATCCTTGCCGACAAAACCCTTGTCACCGTGCTGGCGGGCGAAATCCGCCAGGGCACCACACCAGCGCTTTCTGCGCTCGCCGTCATCATCATCTCGATTTCCCTGGCGGGCGCCATTGCTTATGAGGTGATGAAGCGCCGCGAGGAAGCAGGCGCCGAGCGCGCCAAGGAACGCGCCAAGCTGGCGGAACGAGCCGATATCGTGACGGTCTGATTCAGACTTCGCTTATTCTGTACGAAGCCTTCTCCAGCCAGGCGGGATTGATTTCAACACCCCAGCCGGGGGCGTCTGGAATCGTCACGTGACCTGCCTCAACCTTGTAGGGGTCGCCACGGAACAGGCCCGCCTGCCATGGATAATAGTCTTCGCCCTCAATCGAAAGCTCGAGATATTGCCCGGCATTGGAAATGGCGCCGAGCAGGTGCATGGCGCACATGGTGACGAGCGAGAGATTGGCGCTGTGCGGGGTGCAAGGCAGCCCCGCCCCCGCTGCCATGCGCGCCACCTCCAAACTGCGGGTGATACCGCCCAGATACATGATATCGGGCTGCACCACATCCACAACGCGCATGTCGATCATGTGTTTCCAGATTGACAATTCGCAATCCTGTTCGCCGCCGGTCACATCGATATCAAGGGCATCGGCCACTTGCTTTGTCTGTTCCAATTCCCAATAGGGGCACGGCTCCTCAAAGTGGCTGATCCCTTCGCTTTCCAGCATCCTCCCAACCGCAATGGCCTGGCGCGGTGAATAGCAGGAATTGGCGTCCACCAATTTGGCCACGCCGTCACCCAGGCCCCGCGCCAGCAGCGCCACAATGGCCTCGGTGCGGCCTGGCCACTCATCCTGCCCGCGCCCGCATTCAGCGCCCACGCGCCATTTGAAAGCGTCAAAGCCCAGATCATCGCGGAGTTCAAGAAAGCGCCGCAACTCATCTTCCGGCGTGATGTCGCGCTTCATCGACGAGGCATAGGCGCGCAGTTTTCCCGGGCTGCCGCCGAGCAGCGAGACCACGGGCTTGCCCTCGATCTTGCCGCGCAAATCCCACAGTGCTGTATCAAGTCCTGCCGTGGCGCGGCGCAAATATGATCCAGGATATTTGTGCTCGCGCTCGTTGATCAAGCGCAGCGTATCAGAAAAATCGAGCGCATTGCTTCCCAGCGCATGGCGCGCCACCTGGCGGTGGAAAATCTCGCAAGTGATATCGGCGTTATAAGTTGAAACCTGGCCCCAGCCCTGCTCCCCCGTATCGGCGCTCACGCGCACGAAGCCCACGAATTCATCGCAGAACGTTTCAAGCGAACGGATCATCATGACAGTGCCATCTCCTTATCTGCTTGATTGGCAGGGCGCAAAGCCCGATAATCCGGTTTTAGTGCAACGAGGGGATAAGCACATGACATTCGGCTATGCAATTCTGGGCCTCATCGCCGCGGCTGCGGGCTATCTCATCTATGCCTATAACGCGCTGGTTTCCAACAAGAACCTCACCGCCGAGGGCTGGAGCGGCATTGACGTGCAGCTGCGGCGGCGCGCTGATCTCATTCCCAACCTGATTGAAACCGTGAAGGGCTATGCCTCGCACGAGGACAAGCTTTTCCGCGACATCGCCGAGCTTCGCGCCAAGTCGATCAGCGGCGGCAGCGTTGGCGAGCAGTCGGCGATTGGCCAGGCCATGAGCGGGGCGCTGGGCAAATTATTCGCGGTGGCCGAGGCCTATCCTGAACTCAAGGCGGACGCCAATTTTCGCGATCTCCAGGAAAAACTCGCAGGCATCGAGGATGAAATCCAGTTGTCGCGGCGCTACTACAATGGCGCGGTGCGCAATCTCAACACCATGATTGAATCGTTCCCGTCCAACTTCGTGGCCAATTTCTTCAAATTCGAGAAGGCTGAGTTTTTCGAGATTGGCGACGCGGCGGCGCGCGAAGTGCCGAAGGTTGATTTCAAGACGTAAGTTCATCGGGCAGATAAAATGGCATGGTCGCCCCCCTATTTCCGTCATCCCGGAGAAAGCCGGGATCCATCTGTCTGCGTGACGGAACACCATTCATCAAGACCCGTCCCGCGCGAGCCATGGGTCCCGGCTTTCGCCGGGATGACGGAACTTGGGAAGTGCCTGATGCTCGTATTCTGGCTGCTGCTGTCTTCCGCCGTGCCAGCCCTTGCCGAAGAACGCATTCTCAGTTTTGTCAGCGATGTCACCGTGAATGCCGATGCCTCGCTCACCGTGCGCGAAACCATCACCATCAATTCCGAGGGCAGCCAGATCAAGCGCGGCATCAAGCGTGATTTTCCGACGACCTACCGCGACCGCTTCGGCCAGCGGGTGCGGGTTGGATTTGAGGTGCTGGGCGTCAAGCGCGGTGGCCGCGATGAGTCCTTCGTGGTCGAGTCCGTGTCGAACGGCAAAAGCATCAGAATCGGTGAGGCGGATGTGTTTCTGGAGGACGGCGCTCACCGCTATGACATCAGCTACCGCACCACGCGCCAGCTTGGCTTCTTTGATAATTTCGACGAACTCTATTGGAACGTCACTGGCAATGGCTGGACCTTCGCCATCGAAGAGGCCTCCGTCATCATCCGCCTGCCGTCCGGCGCCCGCATCCAGCAGAGCCATGAATATACCGGCGCTCAAGGGGCAACGGGCAATGATTCTGCGGTGCTCGCCGACAGCGGTTCCGAATACCGCGCCCGCACCATGCGCCGCCTGGAGTCTGGCGAAGGGTTTACCGTGGCGATTGCCTGGCAAAAGGGCATCATTGCCCGGCCTTCGCAAAGTGAACAAACACGCTGGTGGCTGGGCGATAATCTTGGGCTTTTCGCATTGATCGCCAGCATCCTGGCATCTGGCCTGTTTTATCTCCATGCCTGGAACAAGGTTGGGCGCGATCCACAGCGCGGCGTGATCGTGCCGCTGTTCAGGCCGCCCGAGGGGCTGGGGCCAGCGGGCACGCGTTTTGTGTGGAAACGGGGGTTTGATGACCAGGCTTTTGCGGCGGCCATCGTCGGGCTTGGGGTCAAGGGCCGCCTCAGGATCATTGATGATGACGGCGACTACGTCATCGAGAAAAAATCCAATGCGGGCGCGGCCCTCACCGGTTCCGAACGCCTGCTCTATGATAAATTGCCAGCAACCACAGTGCTGAAGCAATCCAACCACGCAACGGTGCGGCCTTTGCGCAGCGCCCTGCGAGCAGCCCTCGCAAGAGAATACGAAGGCGTTCTGTTTCTGCGCAATCTCGGTTGGTTCTGGATGGGCGCGGTCATTTCAGCGGCAGGTTTGCTCCTGGCCGCCCTGCTCCTTCCTGGTGAAGACAGCGTTGCAGGCCTGTTCCTTGTCGGATGGTCCACTGTGTGGTGGGGCGGCATTCTTGGCGTAGGCTACGGCGTCATCAAGGGCTTCACCGGAAGCAGCGGCATCTTCAACAAGATGAAATCAATCATGGCGATGCTGTTCTTGATTCCCTTCGTCTTCGGCGGTGTGGCCGCGCCCGTTGCCCTCCTCTCGGATATGGGATCGCCTGCCATCATGCTTCTCATTGCCGGAGCGGTGGTTCACGGCATCATGAATCTGGTGTTCTTCTATCTCCTGCGCGCACCCACCGTTCCGGGCGCCAAAATCCTCGACCAGATCGAGGGCTTCCGCATGTATATGACAACCGCCGAAGAAGAACGCCTCAAGGTCTTGCATCCGCCCGAGAAGACGCCTGAGCTGTTCGAGCGCTATCTGCCCTATGCCATGGCGCTGGATTGCGAAAACCAATGGAACACCAAATTCACCGCTGTGCTTGCCGCAGCAGCAGCAGCCGCCGGTGCCGCAGCGCCCCTATGGTATTCGGGGCATAACTGGAACAGTGGCGGCTTTTCCGACAGCATGGGATCAAGCCTCGCCTCCAGCATCTCTTCAGCTTCAACCGCCCCCGGATCAAGTTCAGGCTCAGGCGGCGGCGGATCATCGGGCGGCGGTGGCGGTGGCGGTGGTGGATCAGGGTGGTGACACTACTTTCCTCCCCCGCAACGGGGGGAGGAAAGAAGATCAAGCCCCTTCCAGTTCCTCGCGCTTCATCTCCAGCTCCAGCCAGTGTTCTTCAGCGGTGGTGAATTGCTTGCGGGCGGCGGCCAGTCCCGCGGCGGTTTTTTCAAACGCCTGGGGATCACGGGTGAACAGCGAGGCATCGGCCAATACGGCTTCCAGCTTTTTCATTTCGGCTTGCAACGTGTCCATCTGTGCCGGCAGCGTTTCCAGCGCGTGTTTTTCCTTGAATGAAAGCTTGCGCTGCGCGAGGCGCGCGCCTGGTGTTGGCGCTGAAGCCTTGGGCGCATCCGGCTTGGTCTTGCGGGCCTCAACCCCGCTCCCACGCTGGGACAGCATGTCGCTGTAGCCGCCGGCGTATTCGGTCCATTTGGCCTCGCCCTCAAACATCAGAATGGAGGTGGCCACCCGGTCGAGGAAATCGCGGTCATGGCTGACCAGCAGGATGGTGCCCTGATAATCCGTCAGCATTTCTTGCAGAAGATCAAGCGTTTCGAGATCAAGGTCATTGGTGGGCTCATCGAGCACCAGAAGATTGGAAGGCCTGGCCAATTCCCGCGCCAGAATAAGCCTGGCGCGCTCACCGCCTGATAATACCGAAACCGGGGTGCGCGCCTGATCGGGCTTGAACAGAAAATCCTTCATGTAGCTCGCCACATGGCGGGTCTCGCCATTGATCTCCACCATCTCGCCGCGCCCGCCGGTGATGACATTGGCCAGCGTGTCGCTGGGATCAAGGCTCTGGCGGCTTTGGTCAAGCGTCACGGTCGCAAGATTGGTGCCAAGCCGGATGCTGCCGCTGTCCGGCTCCAGCCTGCCGGTGAGGAGCTTGATCAGCGTGGTCTTGCCAGCGCCATTGGGGCCGACAATGCCCAGCCGGTCGCCGCGCATCACCATGAGATCAAGATTGGAAATGATCGTCCGCGCGCCGAAAGATTTGGCAACACCGACCGCTTCCGCCACCAGCTTGCCAGAAATCTCCGCCCCCTTGGCCTGAATATTGACGCGGCCCATGACCCCCACATGCTCGCGGCGCTCTTTCCGCAATGTTTGCAAAAGCCCCACGCGCCGCATATTGCGCTTGCGCCGCGCCGTCACACCATAACGCATCCAGTGTTCTTCCGTGGCAATGCGCTGGGCGAGCTTGGCCTGGTTCACTTCCTCTTCTTCAAGCGTCTTGTCGCGCCAGACCTCGAAATGCTCAAAGCCCCGGTCCAACCTCCGCGCCGCACCCCGGTCGAGCCAGACCGTGCGATTGGAAAGACGCTGCAGAAAGCGCCGGTCATGGCTGATCAGGATGATGGCCGAGCGCAAGGAACGAAGTTCTGCTTCCAGCCATTCAATCGCCGGGAGATCAAGATGGTTGGTGGGCTCATCAAGCAGCAGAATATCGGGAGCCGGAGCCAGTGTCCGGGCAATCGCCGCGCGGCGGATTTCACCACCGGATAGCCGCGCTGGTTCCTCCAGCCCACTCAAGCCCAATTGCTGCATGAGGTAGGTGCAGCGATGCGGATCGTCCGCCGGCCCCAGGCCGGCGACAACATAATCGCCCACTGTTGCAAAGCCTGCGAGATCAGGCTCCTGCGGCAGATAGCGCAGCGTGGTGCCCGGCTGCAGCCAGCATTCGCCCCGGTCCGTTTCAACCAGCCCGGCGGCGATTTTCAGCAGTGTCGATTTGCCTGAGCCATTGCGCCCCACCAGGGCGATGCGCTCGTCATCAGCCAGGGATAGCTCAGCGCCCTCCAGGATGGGCTTGCCGCCAAAGGTCAAGTGAATGTCGCGGAGATTGAGCAGAAGCTTGGGCATGGGGCCACGCGATAGCCCACATCGCTCAACTTCTCCAGTCCCCCAGATACTCACGAAGCTCCGGGAGATTGCTGGCGAAGAGCTCATCCGTGGGCTGCATGGCCAGCACGCGCCCCTCATGCAGGAACGCCGTATGGCTCGCGGCATAGCGCGCATCTTCGGGCTGGTGCGAGACCATGAGCACGGTGAGGCCCCGGTCCATCTGCAATTGCTTCACCAGATCAAGCATGTCGCGGCGCAGCGCCGGGCCGAGTGCGGTAAAAGGTTCATCCAGCAGCAAGACCGGGCGCTTGCGCACCAGTGCCCGCGCCATCGCCACGCGGCTGCGTTCACCGCCGGAGACTTCGCCGGGCCTCCTGTGGCGCAGCTCCAGTATGCCTACCCGCGCCAATGCCGCGTCAACCGCGCCGCGCTGATCCGCGTTGAGTTTGAGATTGGGAGCCAGTCCCAGCGCCACATTCGACCAGAGATCAAGATGGCCAAAAACATTATTGTCCTGAAAGATCATGCTGACCGGCCGCTGGTCCGGCGGCACGCGCGTCATATCCAGCCCGGCGATCAAAATCCGCCCCGATACCGGCGCTTCAAATCCGGCAATCAGCGACAGCAGTGTCGATTTCCCCGCGCCGCTGGGCCCGATGATGGCGGTGATCGAATCCCGCAGGATGGCGAGATCAAACCGCATCATCATGTCGTCATAGCGAAACGTAACCTCCTCAAGCCTGATCATCAGCATTGCTCCAGCGCTCGGCCAGCGTCATCAGGGCAAGTGTGAAAAGCGCCAGGATGAGCGCCGTGCCAGCCGCCCCCTCAATACGGTAACTCCCCATCTGGCGATAGATGAGGGCGGGAAGTGTGACAAAATCCTGCGAGCCAAAGAAGGTGATCGCCGTGAGATCGCCCAATGACACAATAACCGCCAGCACAAGGCCAAGCCCCAGGGGCTTGCGCAAGGCTGGCAGATCAATCAGGCGAAAGCGCGTGAAACCGGAAATACCAAGGCCCAGGCACAGCCGGTCATGCTGCTGCGCGGCTGAAGCAATGGCAGGCGCCAAGGTGTTGTAGGTAAAGGGCAGAGCCATCAGCACGCTCATGGCGATCACCAGCACGGGCGCGGGCAGGTTGTAAGAATTGAACAGCAGGAACCAGCCCGTGGCCAAAACCGCAGGCGGCATGATCAGGCCCGCCACAATGGCCAGCGCTGACAGCTTCGGAGCGCCCCCACGCGCCAGCGCCCAGCACAGGGCCAGAGTGATGCATGCCGAAGCAATGCCAATGGCCAGACTGGTGAGCGTTGCCCGCGCCACATCGCCGCCAAATTCCATATGGGCAGCACCCGACATCACCACCGCCACAATCGGCGGCAGCAGCAGGCCAAGCCCAACAGCAATCACCAGCGCATCAACCAGTCTGGAAGGCCCAGCCTGACGTGGGCTTGCCTTGCGCAGCGACACCCAGCTTTGTACTTCACCGCCAAAGCGGTGGGCGAGAAGCGCCAGCCCCGCGCAAAGCCCGAGCTGCACCAGCGCCAGGCTGACGGCGCGTGGCGGATCAAAATCAAAGCGCAAGGACTGATAGATGGCAACCTCAAGCGTGGTGGCCGCAGGCCCGCCACCCAGGGTGAGCACCACGGTGAAGCTCGCAGCACAGAGCAGGAAGACAAGTACCGCGATGCCGGGAAGGGCTGCCCTGATCTGCGGCCATTCAATGCGGGTCCAGATATCGCGGTCGCGGAATCCCAGTTGCG
>JANOTU010000154.1:0-5042 GCA_031416515.1 Hyphomicrobiales bacterium | reverse complement strand
GGGCGCGCCACAAGGCGCAAAACGGGGTGTGCACCCAGATCGGCAATGACCAGTTCACCTCCTTCACCACCACGCGCTACAAGAGCCGGCTGAACTTCCTGGAAGTTCTCAACGCAGGCGATACCACACACCGCATCAATGAGGCAGGCCTGTACTATATGGGCCTGCGCAAACTCTCCGCCAGGGTGATCGACCTTCTCAAGGCCGATCCTGAAACATGCTTCCCCGACCGCGCCGCCTTCATGGCGCATCTGGACAAGCTTGGGATCACCGGGCTCAAGGTGCATCCCGACCCTGTGCGCATTGCCAGCGAGGGTGCCTTGTGGGGCAACATCAAGGAGCGCAGGTTGCTCCAGAACGCGGTCATCCTCTCGGATGGCGCAGGCCAGTTCAATGTCGGCACCCATGCCTTGTGCTGGGTCCACGCCGATCGTCTCATCCACAAGCTTGATGCCTTCACGCCAGACCGGCTTGCGGCCAAGGAGGATATCCAGTCGCGCCTCTGGACACTCTATGGCGACCTCAAGGCCTATCGCCTGAACCCCACGCCCGAGGCCAAGGCAGAACTGAGCCAGCGCTTCGACGCCATCTTCTCCACCAAGACCTGCTATCCAACCCTCAATGATTTGCTCAAGCGGCTCATGGCGCGCAAAAGCGAATTGCTGGTGGTCCTCGACCGGCCCGAGACACCGCTCAACACCAATGGCTCGGAGAACGACATCCGCACCCACGTCACCCGCCGCAAGGTCTCCGGCGGCACCCGGTCCGATCGTGGTCGCGACTGCCGCGATACCTTCCTCAGCCTGATGAAGACTTGCGCCAAAAGCGGCATCCGCTACTGGGATTACATCGGCGACCGCCTCAAGGTCCCCGGTGCGCCCACTGTGCCAAGGCTCGCCGATCTCGTCCGCAGGGCCAGCTCTGAATACGCCGAGGCCGTCGAAATGCGAGGGCTGCGGCTGTCAGGATAGGCTAGCCAGTTGGCTTGAAATGCAGGCCGGGCGCTGCCCGACTGAAGTTTGGACCAAGCCGACCGGGGCCAAGTCCCTTGCTGACAGCGCGTATGCCAATCGCAGCGGCGCATTCGCAACCATCCGTACAGCATTCATCCAATCACCCCATCGGATTGTCGTGCAGACTGGCCGTTCGCCCGGGGTTTTGCCCCTATTACCCAAGATCCACCTTGCGATTGTTCTACTACCCCTTTCTCCACGTCTATGCGGATGGCCGCGAATTGGCCACATCCTGCGATCCCGCCACGGGCTTTATCCGCGCTGAAGGCCTCCCCGATGATATTTCTGGAGTTTTGGTTCGCCGCGAGCCGCTTGCCGTGGAGCGGTGGGCCTTGCTATGTTCGCTTGTCAGTCTGTTTTTTATCCTGCTTTTGGCCATTATGCCAGTATTCAGCCGCGTTAAATCGGCCCCTGGACCGGCTCTCGAAACATTCCCCAATTCAGGGGTTGACGTTCCAGACTCACCCCGCTAGAAGCCAACCGTCCTCAAGCAGCAGGCAGTCGGAACCCATGCGTTCCGAGACGCTGGCTGGAGGGCGTGACGAATTAAATTCTGAGGTCATGATCCATAGCCCTGCCGGCTTTGGATCCTCTGGTTTTAGGCACTGCGCGCTTCCGGAAAACGGGAACGGACAGTGCCTTTTGAACATGCGTGAACGGGAAAGCTCAATGCCGACGATCAATCAGCTTATTCGCAAACCACGACTTGCTCCGGTTTACCGGAACAAGGTGCCGGCCATGCAAGCCTGTCCGCAAAAGCGCGGCGTTTGCACCCGCGTCTATACCACCACGCCAAAGAAGCCGAACTCGGCGCTGCGCAAGGTGGCCAAGGTTCGCCTCACCAATGGCTTTGAAGTGGTGAGCTACATTCCTGGCGAAGGTCATAACCTTCAGGAACACTCCGTGGTCATGATCCGTGGCGGCCGTGTCAAGGATCTTCCCGGTGTCCGTTATCACATCATCCGCGGCATTCTCGATACGCAAGGCGTCGTCAAGCGTCGCCAGCGCCGGTCGAAATATGGCGCGAAGCGTCCGAAGTAAGGATAGAGCAATATGTCACGTCGCCACCGCGCAGAAAAACGCACAATCAACCCCGATCCGAAATTCGGTGATCTGGTTGTCTCCAAGTTCATGAACAACCTTATGTATGACGGCAAGAAGTCCGCCGCTGAAGGCATTGTTTATGGCGCCATGGAGAAAATCCAGACCAAGGCCAAGCAAGAGCCCTTGCATATTTTCCACGAGGCCCTGAACAATGTGGCTCCCGCCATTGAAGTTCGTTCGCGCCGCGTTGGTGGCGCCACCTATCAGGTGCCGGTTGAAGTGCGCAATGAGCGCCGCCAGGCATTGGCCATTCGCTGGATCATCATTGCAGCGCGTGGCCGCAACGAAACAACCATGGTTGACCGCTTGTCGGGCGAGCTTCTTGATGCCGCCAACAACCGCGGATCAGCTGTGAAGAAGCGGGAAGACACCCACAAGATGGCAGAAGCGAACCGCGCTTTCTCCCATTACCGCTGGTAAGAATACGAAGGATACTGAATTATGGCCCGCGCCCACGCAATCGAGGACTATCGCAATTTCGGCATCATGGCCCACATTGATGCCGGCAAAACCACGACCACTGAGCGGATTCTGTTCTACACCGGCAAGAGCCACAAGATTGGCGAAGTGCATGACGGTGCTGCCACCATGGATTTCATGGAGCAGGAGCAGGAGCGCGGTATCACGATTACCTCTGCTGCAACCACTGCCTATTGGCAGGGCAAGCGCCTGAACATCATCGATACCCCCGGTCACGTTGACTTCACCATTGAAGTCGAGCGCTCGCTCCGCGTGCTCGACGGCGCTGTGTGCGTGCTGGATTCGAACCAGGGCGTTGAGCCCCAGACTGAAACCGTGTGGCGTCAGGGCGACAAGTATAATGTGCCGCGTATTGTGTTCTGCAACAAGATGGACAAAACCGGCGCCAGCTTTGAGCAGTGCATCAAGGACATCAAGGAGCGGCTCGGTGCCCGCCCTGTTCCCATTCAGTTGCCGATTGGCGCTGAAGCAGATTTCAAGGGCCTCATCGATCTCGTGCGCATGAAGGCTGTCGTCTGGCAGGAAGAAACCCTCGGCGCCAAGTATGACGACATCGATATTCCCGCTGACATGATGGATGCCGCCGTGCAGGCGCGCGCTGAAATGATCGAGGCCTGCTGCGAGCTGGATGATCAGGCGACAGAAGACTTTTTGAACGGCAAGGAAATTCCCAACGAGACGATCAAGCGCCTGCTGCGCAAGGCCGTGCTCACTGGCGCTTTCTTCCCGGTGCTGTGTGGTTCTGCCTTCAAGAACAAGGGTGTTCAGCCATTGCTTGATGCAGTTGTTGATTATTTGCCGTCGCCGCTCGACCGCCCGCCGATCAAGGGCATTGATGTCAAGTCGGGCGATGAAATTGTTCGGATATCCTCCGATACAGAGCCTTTGGCGCTGCTGGCGTTCAAGTTGATGGATGACCAGTATGGCATTCTGACTTTCTGCCGCATCTATTCAGGCGTGCTTCACAAGGGCACTGCCCTGATGAATTCCACCCGCGAGAAAACTGAGCGCGTGGGCCGCATGGTTCTCATGCATGCCAACAACCGCGAGGAAATCTCTGAAGCCTATGCGGGCGACATCGTGGCGCTGGTTGGCCTCAAGGAATCACGCACCGGCGATACGTTGTGCGATCCGGCCCGGCCCGTCATTCTGGAGAAGATGGAGTTCCCCGAACCCGTCATCGAGATGAAGGTTGAACCCAAGACCAAGGTCGATCAGGAAAAGATGGCGGTAGCGCTTTACAAGCTTGCCGCTGAGGACCCGTCCTTCCGCGTTTCCACTGATTCTGAGTCAGGCGAGACCATCATCAAGGGCATGGGCGAGCTGCATCTCGACATCAAGGTTGATATTCTCAAGCGCACCCACAAGGTGGAAGTGCTGGTGGGCGCGCCCCAGGTAGCTTACCGCGAGACCATCACGCGCCGCCAGGAAATTGACTACACCCACAAGAAGCAGACCGGCGGCACGGGGCAGTTCGCGCGCGTAATTCTCGAAATCGGACCCAATGAAAAGGGTGCTGGTTATTCCTTCGAGAGCAAGGTTGTGGGTGGTACTGTTCCCAAGGAATACATCCCCGGTGTTGAAAAGGGTCTGAACTCGGTTCTCACCGCCGGTGTGATTGCGGGCTTCCCCGTGGTTGACATCAAGATCGCGCTCACCGATGGCGCTTACCACGAAGTTGACTCTTCGGCGATTGCGTTTGAAATCGCCTCGCGCCAGGCTTTGCGTGAAGGTTTGCAGAAGTGCGGACCCATCCTGCTTGAGCCCATCATGAAGGTTGAATGCACTTCGCCGGAAGAATTCCTCGGCGGCGTGATTGGCGATCTCAATTCGCGGCGTGGCCAGATCATCGGCACCTCGATGCGCGGCAATGCCCAGATCGTCAATGCCATGGTGCCCCTGGCCAACATGTTCGGCTACATCAACAATTTGCGTTCGATGAGCCAGGGACGCGCCAGCTACACCATGCAGTTCGACCACTACGAGCAAGTGCCCACGGCAGTTGCGCAAGAAGTCCAGAAAAAATTCGCCTGATAGATTGAAGAACGGAGAGCTCCGATGGCCAAAGAAAGATTCAACCGCGACAAGCCGCATTGCAACATCGGCACGATTGGCCATGTTGACCATGGCAAGACCTCGCTCACCGCAGCGATCACCAAGATTTTGGCCGAATCCGGCGGGGCCACCTATACGGCCTACGACCAGATCGACAAGGCACCTGAAGAGCGCGCCCGCGGCATCACGATCTCGACGGCCCATGTTGAGTATCAGACCAAGAACCGCCATTACGCCCACGTCGATTGCCCCGGACACGCTGATTATGTGAAGAACATGATCACCGGCGCGGCGCAGATGGACGGCGGCATTCTGGTTGTCTCGGCTGCCGATGGCCCGATGCCGCAGACCCGCGAGCATATTCTTCTGGCCCGCCAGGTCGGCGTGCCG
>JANOTU010000153.1:0-1633 GCA_031416515.1 Hyphomicrobiales bacterium | reverse complement strand
CGACTTGGCGTCCTCCCCCTTGCTATCCCCGGCGCGCCCCGCTATGAAGCCCTCGTTACCTCAACCTCACACGCAGGGTTGGGCCGGTCGTGTGTTGCGACAAGCCCTCCGGTGCCGGATTTCCGGTCACAAAGCCCTGCGGCGGATCAACCGGAAAAGGACGAAAAAATGGCTGTGCCAGAATTTACCATGCGCCAATTGCTTGAAGCAGGTGTGCATTTCGGACATCAAACCCATCGCTGGAACCCGAAGATGAAAAGCTACATCTACGGCAGCCGCAATGGCATTCATATTATCGACCTGGCGCAGACAGTTCCCCTGTTGCATCAAGCGCTGGTGACGGTCACCGAGACGGTGGCCAAGGGTGGCCGCGTGCTGTTTGTCGGCACCAAACGCGCCGCCTCTGAGCAGATTGCGGCTTCCGCCGCGCAGTCGGCCCAATATTATGTGAACTCCCGCTGGCTTGGCGGCATGCTCACCAATTGGAAAACAATTTCCAATTCAATCAAGCACTTGCGCACTATCGACGATACCATCGCCAAAGAAGGCTCCGGCTTGACAAAGCGCGAAATCCTGTCGCTGACCCGCGAGAAAGTCAAGCTGGACAAAGCTTTGGGCGGCATCAAGGACATGGGCGGCACCCCCGATCTCCTGTTCGTGATCGATACCAACAAGGAGCAGCTTGCCATCAAGGAAGCCAACCGCCTGAATATACCGGTGATTGCTATCATTGACACCAACAGCGATCCCGCCGGCATCACCCATCCCATCCCCGGCAATGACGACGCAGGCCGCGCTGTGGCCCTTTACTGCGATCTCATCAGCCGCGCCTGCATTGAAGGCATCGCCATGGCCCAGACGGGCCGCGGTCACGACTTGGGCGCGGCCGAGGAGCCGATGGCCGAAGCAGTTCCAGCAGCTTGAAATCAAAGGATAAATAATGGCTGATATCACCGCTGGACTGGTCAAGACCTTACGCGAAAAAACCGGCGTTGGGATGATGGACTGCAAGGCAGCCCTCGCTGCAACCAATGGCGACATGGACGCAGCGGTTGATTGGCTGCGGGCCAAGGGGCTTGCCAAAGCCGCCAAGAAATCCACCCGCATCGCCGCCGAAGGCCTTGTCGGCGTTTGGGTTTCCGGCACCATGGGGGCCGTTGTCGAAGTCAATTCGGAAACCGACTTTGTGGCCAGGAATGAGCGTTTTCAGGCCATGGTCGCAGAGGTCGCCAAGCTGGCGGTGGCCGCCAATGGCAGCACCGAGCAACTGAAGATCGCCAAATATCCAGGCTCCGCCCATGCGGTCGCCGAGTATGTGGCTGAAATGGTTGCCTCAATTGGCGAAAATATGCAACTTCGCCGCACCGCCGCATTGGGCGTGTCCGACGGTGTTATTGGCGCTTATGTCCACAATCAGGTGGCCCCAAATCTGGGCAAGATCGGCGTGTTGGTAGCGCTCGAATCAAAGGGCGAAAAGGATGACCTCGCCGCATTTGGCCGCTTGCTGGCCATGTCCCCTTCATTGTGGTGGGACGACGCGGTCATGCTGAAGCGAATGCGCCGTCAACCCCTGGCGCCCGACACGCGTGTGTGGCTCGACGTCGGGTTGCAGGAGGGCCGCCAGACGCTCCAG
>JANOTU010000152.1:0-1889 GCA_031416515.1 Hyphomicrobiales bacterium | reverse complement strand
GTGGCGCTCCAGCCATCATAAACGCCTTCGCGCGCGTCTTTCACGGCCGCTCCGAAGCGTTCCGCAAGTTCCCCATCAAAGGCTGCATCCTTGGTGAACCAGCGTTTGGGTCCCGCATCCATCCAGAAAGTGACGATATCTTCCGCGTTCATGCGAGCCTCACATGTTTTTCAATGAAGGATGCTAACGCGGTTACAGCGTCGCGGTCAAATACCGGCACGGGTGCCGCCGCCACCAGGCCATTGGCGGCGATGGCGACAATTGTCGGGTCACCCCCCGCCAGGTAGGGGTGATCGAGTACGACGTTGCGCACCTCGATCTTGTCATGGGCGTCGCGCTTGTAGCCCTCGACGATGACCAGATCGCACGGCGACAATCTGGCGAGGATATCGGCCAGCGAGGGCTCTGCCTGTCCTCGTGATTCATGGATGATGGCCCAGCGGCTGGCCGAGACCACGGCCACTTCGGCAGCGCCCGCCTTGCGGTGGCGAAAACTGTCGCGGCCTTCGTGATCAATGTCGAAGGAATGATGCGCGTGTTTCACTGTTGAAACGCAGTGGCCCCGGCTGGTGAGTTCTGTCACCAGTTTTTCAATCAGTGTGGTTTTTCCGGCATTCTTGAATCCGGCAACGCCGATGATCCGGCTCACAGCTTGAACTCCGCCGCAATGCGCTGGGCTGCGGCCAGGTCTTGGCGCGTGTTGATGTTGAGAAAGGGGTCATAGGGCGAGGTGGGCCATTCGACTTGCACCGCTCCCACCATGCGGGCCCAGTCCTGCACCCGAAGGGATTTGACCGACTTGAACTCGCTCAGGAGACTGGTTCGCCAGAGGCCGGTCAGATAATGTGAATGGCGACCAGAAGCGGCAATGGCGGCTGTTGAATTGGCGGCTATCAGACACTCTGCCAGATCAACGGGCAGAAACGGAGCATCGCCGGTGACCGCCAGCAACCAGTCATGGTTTTCGCCACGCGCCCATGTGAGCGCTGCATGAAGGCCAGCGAGCGGTGTGCCGATTTCGGTCAGCACATCGGCGACAATGGGAAGGCCAGTGTGGGAGAAACGCTCAACGCGGTCGTTGGCGTTGATGATCAGGGCATCAACCTGCGGTCGCACCCGGTCAATGATACGGTCGATCAAGCTCCGCCCGCCGATGAGCTCCAGCAACTTGTCAGCGCCCTGCATGCGTGTCGACCGCCCGCCAGCGATGATGGCGCCAGCGAATGTCATGCGTGGGCGTAAATGCGCTGGGGTGGAATCCAAACCGTGATGGCATCTCCGGTGCTGACCACGCCCTCGCTTTCCACCCAGGCGACAAGCCCGCGCTTGCGGGTTGCCGCCGCGACGAAGCCTCTGGTATGCTCCGGGTGATGCTTCTCGATGATCGCCGCCGAATAGCGGCAGGGAAGATTTTCCATGTCGATCACCAGCGTGGCGCCGGATGAAAATTGCAAGCGGCTGGAGGGCGGCAACAGTGTGAGGTCAGGAATGCCGGAGGTGACCAGATTGGCCCCCACCCATTCCGGCTGCACCGCAGGAACCTCCATGGCGCGGGCGATATCGGCCAGTTCCTCAACCGAGAGAATCGAGGCCTGCCGCACGTTTTTGACAGGTGTTCCCCGCTTGAATTGCTTCAACATACGGCTGTCGGATTTGCGCGTGAGCCCGCCATGGCAGTCGCCGGCGATGCCGGAAAACAGCAGCGAAATTTCATCTGTTCTGGCCTTTTCCAGCCCGCTTTCGCGGCGTGGATTGACCAGCAGCATCTCGACTGTGCCGCTGAACGGCGCTTTGGACAGCTGGTCAGGCACGGTGTAACTCCCTCTTGGTATGCAACTCTATAGCTGATCCATGCGCGAAATTGAACTCGATCTCAGAGGCCTGCTTTG
>JANOTU010000151.1:0-8964 GCA_031416515.1 Hyphomicrobiales bacterium | reverse complement strand
CCCAACATCGCGGTCCTTCCGCAGCCAGGCCTGTGGGCTAATCTCGCATCCAAGGGCCTGCTGGTGCCGCTGGGCGATGACACCGCGAAGTTCGTGACGGATAATTACGGCGCTGGCGCCTCATGGGTGGCGCTGGGTTCCTACAAGGACAAGGATGGAGCATCCAAATTCTTCGCCTTCCCCTACAAGGCCGATGTGAAGAGCCTGGTGTGGTATTCGCCGGAGAATTTCAAGGACGCTGGCTACGAAATTCCCAAGACCATGGAAGAGCTGATCGCGCTTTCGGACAAGATCGTCAAGGACGGCGGCAAGCCGTGGTGCATTGGGCTTGGTTCCGGCGGCGCCACGGGCTGGCCCGCCACCGACTGGGTTGAGGACATCATGCTGCGCACCCAGTCGCCCGAGACCTATGACAAGTGGGTGAGCAACGAGATCAAGTTCTCTGATCCCGCCGTGGTTGCGGCCATTGAGACCTTCGGCTCATTCGCGAAAAACGACGCCTATGTTGATGGCGGCGCCGCCGGCGTTGCGTCCATTGATTTCCGCGACAGTCCCAAGGGCCTGTTTGGCACGCCCCCCAAATGCTACATGCACCGGCAGGCCTCGTTCATCCCGTCCTTCTTTCCCGAAGGCACCAAGCTTGGGAGCGATGCCGACTTCTTCTATTTCCCGCCCTATGCCTCCAGGCCTGAGCTTGGTGCTCCGGTTCTGGGCGCTGGCACGCTGGTGTCCATCACCAAGGACAGCAAGGCCGCGCGCGCCTTCATCGACTTCCTGAAAACGCCCTTGGCGCATGAGCTGTGGATGGCACAATCCGGCTTTGTCACCCCGCACAAGGGTGTCAACAAGGACGCCTATGCCAACGATGCGCTGAAGAAGCAGGGCGAAATCCTCAGCAACGCCACAACCTTCCGCTTTGACGGATCAGACCTCATGCCCGGCAAGATCGGCGCTGGCGCCTTCTGGACCGGCATGGTGGATTATGTCGGCGGAAAATCCGCCGCTGACACGGGTGCCGCCATTCAGAAGGCCTGGGACGAGATCAAGTAAGGGACACATATCTTTCTTCCCCTTCCCCCCCTCGCGGGGGAAGGTGGATCGCGCCCCCTTTCTTTCTTGGGCGCGAGACGGATGAGGGGGCGGTGAGCCGAGTCAAAGCGCCTTCGGGACTCACTGAACCGTCCCCTCATCCGGTGCCTACCGCGCTACCTTCTCCCGCGAGGGGAGAAGGAAAATATACGGAGAACGCGCCATGATTTCGCAGATTCTCTTTGCCCTCTTCACCGTGGCTCTCGGTGTCGGCGGTTGTGTCGGATACTTCTACGGCTCCAACTGGCTGCTTGACCGGATGTTCCCGGCAACCCGCGCAGGCTCCGGCATTCAGGATCGCAATCTGAAAATCCAGTCGGCGATCCGGCCATGGCTGTTCCTCGCCCCGGCCCTCATCCTGCTTACGGTCTATCTGGTCTATCCGGTGATCGAGACCTTCCGGCTCTCCTTCCTCGACAAGAATGGCGAGACTTTTGTCGGCATGGCGAATTATCGCTGGGCCTTCAATGACGATATTTTCCGGCAATCCATTTTCAATAATCTCCTCTGGCTCGCCGTGGTGCCAGCCGCCTGCACGGGCCTGGGCCTGATCATCGCCGTGCTGACCGACCGCATCTGGTGGGGCAACATCGCCAAGAGCCTCATCTTCATGCCGCTGGCGATTTCGTTTGTCGGTGCCAGCGTCATCTGGAAATTCATCTATGACTACCGCGGCGAAGGCCAGCAGCAGATCGGCCTGCTCAATGCCTTTGTTGAAGTGTTCGGCGTCTCCCCGCAGGTGTGGATCTCGCTGCCATTCTGGAACAATTTTTTCTTGATGGCGATTCTCATCTGGATTCAAACCGGCTTCGCCACCGTCATCCTCGCTGCGGCGCTGCGTGGCATTCCCGAAGACACGATCGAAGCCGCCGTCATCGATGGCGCAGGGCCCTTCAAGATTTTCTACCGCATCATGGTGCCGCAGATCACCTCGACCATCCTGGTGGTGTGGACCACGATCACCGTGCTGGTGCTGAAAGTTTTCGACATCGTGCTCACCATGACCAATGGCCAGTGGGACTCGCAGGTGCTCGCCAATCTGATGTTCGACTGGATGTTCCGGGGCGGCGGCGACTTCGGGCGGGGTGCTGCCATCGCCATTGTCATCATGGTGGCCGTGCTCCCCATCATGGTGTGGAACATCCGCCGTGCCAATCAAGAGCAGGGGGGACACTGAGATGTGGAACCGTATCAAGCTCGAACCCTCGCGCTTCGCCACCCATGCCGCTGTTCTCTTCATCGTGCTGCTGTGGACATTGCCCACGGCGGGACTCCTGATCTCGTCCCTGCGAGACAAGAACCAGCTCGCGGTTTCTGGCTGGTGGACGGCGCTCTCCACATCAGAGCAAGCGGAGGCGGGCCGCATGAAGGGTATGGCCGACCAGGTCGAAAAAGACGGCGTGTTCATGATTTCGGGCGCGCTGTTTGAGCCAAGCGCCGACCGCGAACTCAAGGCCTTCGGCACCAGGGTGCAAGACCCCGCAGCCCACATCGCCGGTTCCACGGTTGAGCTGGAGGCGGGCCAGAAGCTCACCGTCAACACTGACGGCGCCTACATGCTGACCTCGCTCACGGCCTTCACCAATGAGCGAGGAGCGCGGGTGTTCTTCGTCTCCACCGTGCCGCCGCGCTTCACCACCGAGAATTACGAAACCGTGCTGTTTTCGGAAGGCATCGGCCGCTCTTTCCTCAATTCGCTTACTGTCACCATTCCCGCCACCATCATTCCCATCCTGATCGCGGCTTTCGCGGCCTATGCGCTGGCCTGGATGAAGCTGCCATTCAGAGGGCTGTTGATTGCCATCATCGTTGGGCTGCTGGTTGTGCCGCTGCAAATGTCGCTGATTCCGCTGCTCAGGCTTTACAACACGGCGGGCAATTTCATGGGGGTGACTTCAAAAGGCTACCTCGGCATCTGGCTGGCGCATACAGGGTTCGGGCTTCCCTTCGCCATCTATCTGCTGCGGAGCTACATCGCAGGGCTTCCCAAAGACCTGATTGAATCGGCGCGCGTTGACGGCGCCGATGACTTCCGCATCTTCCGCCGCATCGTTCTGCCGCTGTCCTTTCCAGCCCTCGCCTCCTTCACCATCTTCCAGTTCCTGTGGGTGTGGAATGATCTGCTGGTGGCCATGGTCTTCCTCGGCTCCGGCGAAGAGCAACTGGTTTTGACCGGCAGGCTCAACGCGCTCCTTGGCTCGCGCGGCGGCAATTGGGAAATTCTGACCGCATCGGCTTTCGTCACCATCATTGTGCCGCTGGCGGTGTTTTTCTCGTTGCAACGTTATTTTGTGCGCGGCCTGCTTGCCGGCTCAGTGAAAGGCGGCTGACATGGCTTGGTGGCGAGGGGCGGTCATCTATCAAATCTATCCGCGTTCATTTCAGGATTCGAACGGCGACGGCATTGGCGATTTGAAGGGGGCCACCAGGCGGCTCGGCCATATCGCTGGGCTGGGCGCTGACGGCATATGGCTCTCGCCCTTCTTCACCTCGCCCATGCTGGACTTCGGCTATGACGTCTCCGACTACCGCAATGTCGATCCGATGTTCGGCACACTTGCCGATTTCAAGGTGCTGGTGGCGGAGGCGCATTCCCTTGATTTGAAGGTCATGATTGATCTGGTTCTCTCGCACAGTTCGGACCAGCATCCATGGTTCAAGGAGTCCCGCCTCTCAACTGATAACTCACGCGCCGATTGGTATGTCTGGGCTGACCCCAAGCCTGATGGCACGCCGCCCAACAACTGGCTGTCGATCTTTGGCGGCTCGGCCTGGGAATGGGAACCGCGGCGCCGCCAATACTATTTGCACAATTTTCTCAAGCAGCAGCCCGATCTCAACTTTCACAACACCGCGGTGCAGGATGAATTGCTCGATGTGGCGCGCTTCTGGCTGGAGCTTGGCGTTGATGGCTTCCGGCTGGACACAGTGAACTTCTATTTCCACGACAAGCAGCTCCGCGACAACCCGCCGAATACAAGCAAGATCGCCCATGAAGTGCCGCTCTCCAATCCTTATGGATGGCAGGAACATATTCATGACAAGAGCCAGCCTGAAAACCTTGATTTTCTCAAGCGGTTTCGCAGCCTTCTCGATGCCCACGGCGATATCGCCACGGTGGGCGAGGTGGGCGACGGCGCCCGCGCCATGCGCACCGTTGCGGCCTATACCGCCGGTCAAGAGCGGCTCAATATGTGTTACGCCTTCGAGTTCCTGGCGCGCGATTTCGGCAAGGCCCATGTGGAAAAAACCATCCGTGATTTCGAGAGCGTGATCGGCGATGGCTGGGCCTGCTGGGCCTTTTCCAATCACGATGTGGAGCGCCATGTCACGCGCTGGGCCGCGCACGGTGCTGACCGCCTGTCCTTTGGCCGCTTCTGCATTGCACTCCTCATGGCGCTCCGGGGATCGGTGTGCATTTACCAGGGCGAGGAGCTGGCGCTCACCGAAGGCGAGGTGACCTTCGAACAGTTGCAAGACCCCTACGGCAAAACCTTCTGGCCCGAATTCAAGGGCCGCGATGGCTGCCGCACCCCCATGGTGTGGGACGCGAACGCCCCCAACGCCGGCTTCTCCGCCGCCAACCGCACCTGGCTTCCCATCACCCGCGCCCATGTGGAGAATGCCGTGAGCCGGGGGGGCCAGGAAAACCGCGACACGCTGCTGGAAGACTACCGCCGCTTCATCAAACTCCGCCATGATCATCCGGCCTTGATGACCGGCAGCATCAAGATTCTCGAAACCTCCGGCGAGGTTCTGGCCTTTGAACGCAGTGCTGGCAATGACACCATCATTTGTATTTTCAACTTCGGCAAGGATATCGCGCAGTGGACACTGGCAGAACCAGCGTCCGTCATCGCTGAAGCAGGGGCCAGGCTCTCAGGCAACGCCGTAACTCTGGAACCCAATGGTGCCATCTATCTTGGAAAAGGGACTTGAATCATGGCTGACATCAAGATCACCAATCTGTGCAAGTCCTATGGCGCCGCGCAAATCCTCAAGAACATCAACCTCGACATCGCCTCGGGCGAGTTCATCGTTTTTGTGGGGCCATCGGGCTGCGGCAAGTCAACGCTGCTCCGGGTGATCTCGGGCCTGGAGAACATCACCTCCGGCACCCTGGAAATCGACGGCCATGTCGTCAACGACGTCAGTCCCTCGCAGCGCCGTATCGCCATGGTGTTTCAATCCTACGCGCTCTATCCGCACATGTCGGTGTTTGAAAACATTTCCTTCACCCTCGAAAATCAGGGTGCCAGCCGCGCCGAGATCAAGGCGAAGGTGGAGAAGGTGGCGGCCATGCTGCAACTCACACCCTTGCTCACACGCCTTCCCAAAAACCTCTCCGGCGGCCAGCGCCAGCGTGTTGCCATAGGGCGCGCCATCGTGCGCGATCCCCGCGTCTTTCTCTTCGATGAGCCCCTGTCCAATCTTGATGCGGCCCTGCGCGTGCACATGCGGCTTGAAATCACCCGCCTGAAGAAATCCCTGCCCAGCACCACCATGGTCTATGTCACCCACGACCAGGTCGAAGCCATGACCATGGCCGACCGCATCGTCGTGCTCAACGCCGGCAATGTTGAACAAGCGGGCGCTCCGCTTGAGCTCTACAACCGCCCGCGCAATCTCTTCGTCGCAGGCTTCATCGGCTCGCCGCAGATGAATTTCATCAAAGCTGAAATCGCCAGGGCGACCGCCACAGAAGCCGAGGTCGCCATTCCCGGCGGCGGTGCCGTTACCATTTCCGCAGCAGCGCGCCAAGCCGGAGAGTCCGTCACACTCGGCGTCCGCCCTGAACATCTGAGCCACAGTCCGGGCGGCCCCATCACCGCCCTCATCTCCAACATCGAGCAACTGGGCGAATCCCATCTCATCTACGCCAAACTCCCCGACGGCACCCCCATGCTGGTCCGTGGCACCGGCGAAACCCAAGCCCGCCCCGAGGAAACCATCACCCTGACCGCCCCGCAATCCCGCCTCCACCTCTTCGACGCAGCAGGCCTCCGCATCAGCGGCTGAAACGGGAGACTGGCGAAATAGCTGATCATCGCTGAGAAAACAGGGCTTCGCTATACTGGGAACGCGGAAACCCTCACCGCCTTGGGCCGGAAGCACAAGTGCGCGCAGGCCTTGTCGATGAAATGCAAAACCATCGACATATTCTGTTGACCTGTCGATGAAATCGACATAGTTTTCCAACGTGTCGATAAAAGCAGAAAATATGAACATGCCAAGTTGGAAAGCTGACCGGCCCTATAACCAGCTTCCATCCCTTCCACCCTTGACTGACATTGAAAGCCGCGCCGTGCTGCGGGTCTGCATCGCCGCCCGCGCTGCCTTGGGCGAACTCAAACAGGCTGCAAGGCTCATCCCCAATCAGGCCATGCTCATCAACACCCTGCCATTGCTGGAAGCCCGCGCCAGTTCTGCAATCGAAAACATTGTCACCACGACTGACCGGCTGTTCCGGCATGTGCGCAGCGAAGGTCAAGCGGACCATGCCACCAAGGAAGCGCTGCGCTATGGCCGCGGCCTTGTTCGAGGGCTTCAAGGCCCTTGGCGACCATCCGCTCAACACCCGTGACGCGGAACGGATTTGCTCAACCATCAAGGGCGTTGAAATGACCGTGCGCCGGGTGCCCGGAACCACGCTGGTCAATGACGCCACCGGGGCCACCATCTACACGCCACCGGAAGGTGAATCGCTGTTGCGCGATTTGCTGGCCAACTGGGAGCGCTTCCTGCACAACGAGACCGGCCTTGATCCGCTCATCCGCATGGCCGCGGGGCATTATCAATTCGAGGCCATACATCCCTTCACCGATGGCAATGGCAGAACGGGCCGCGTCGTCAACAGCCTGTTCCTGATTGAGCAAGGCCTGCTCACCCTGCCCATTCTCTATCTCAGCCGCTATGTCATCCAGAACCGGGCCGACTATTACCGCCTGCTGCAAGGGGTGGCGCAAGAGGACGCCTGGGAGCCGTGGCTGCTCTATGTCATCAAGGGTGTGGAGGAAACAGCGCTTTGGACCACCGCCAAGATTGCCGCCATCAATCAACTCTCCGAACTCACCGCTGCTTACGTGCGCCAGAAACTTCCCAAGATTTACAGCCATGAACTGGTGAGCCTGATATTCGCGCTGCCCTATTGCCGGATCGCCAATGTGACCGAAGCGGGCATAGCCAAGCGCCAGACAGCTTCTCTCTATCTCAAGCAGCTTGTGGCCATCGGTGTGCTGGCGGAAGCGGAAACCACCTGGGAGAAGCTGTTCATAAATCCAAGGCTCCTGCAACTCCTGTCACAGGACGGCAACCAGTTCGCGGGCTTCGAGGCGAGCCCAGCCTGAAAGTCATCATGCCAGGAGCGCCACGGCGCTGCCGATGAAAAGGCCGAAGTGACGTGCATCATGATGCGCATTCACCATTGACCTCTGCTGTCCGCTGGCCTATGTGAGCGGCCATGGGCAATGAAACCAATGCGCGGAAAATCATTGCCCGGCTGGAGCGTGAAGGCTGGGAGAAGGAACATGGCGGACGCCATGACAAATTCGAGCATCCCTCGCGCCCGGATATCACCTTGATTGTGCCGCGCCACCGCGAACTCTCGCCCGGCGTGGCGCGCGACATTGCGAAGAAGGCAGGATGGTCTTGATGACCCAGTATATCGGCATTCTCGACGGCAAGGCCAAGGCATGGGGAGTGCGCCTTCCCGACCTTCCCGGCTGCTATGGCGGCGGGGCCACACCGGAAGCCGCCATTGCCGATGCGATGTCAGCGGCGCGGGAATGGATTGCCCACCGCGAAGCCAAAGGCGAAGCCGCGCCCAAGCCCCGCACCATGGCGCAAATTCTCAAGGCTGGCGAAATCGATACCGCTCAGAACGAAACCGCCGTGATGATTCAAGTTGTGCTTGATGCGGGCCGCACGGTGCGGGCCAATCTCACATTTGATGCAGGCCTTCTCGCCGCCATCGACGCCGAAGCCGCACGGCGCGGCCTCACAAGGTCAGCCTTCCTCGCCAGTGCGGCGCGTGAGCGGCTGGAACTGGTGTGAGGCAACTGGCGATGACCAAGGCATTTGCCAAGCCGATGGCCGGCCTCAAGCAAGCCCGCGCCATTTCCACCAAGTTCAATTTATCGCCGGTTACAACATCGCCAGCGGCCACACTGACAGGCAACGCCAGTGAAAAACTACTCCAAAATCAGCCATGCGCTCTGGCAGTCTGAGCGCTCCGCCTCTTTCATATCTTGCCGAAACGACTCTTGCTCAGAGGGTGTCAGCATCTCGGAAGCCACGTAGGTAGAAGGCTTCATCGAAGGTGAGGGCTTCCGGTTCAACTCCAAAGTGGTGTCTGATTTCATTGCCTGCGACTTCGCTGCCAGTCTTGCCAGGCCACGCGCCTTCGCCGCTTGGACGAGTAATTTCTTCTTGGTCCCTGGGTTCCCCACCTTCTTTGCGAGGAATGTCAAATCCTGTGCCATCTTCAGGTGCTCTTGCGGGCTGTATCTCATCACGGTGACCTTCATATCCGACGTGGAGCATGCAGTTGATTTCCTCGCGGTAGAAGTGGTGGCCCAAGAACGATTTGTGAGCGAACGCAACGCTTGGCGGTAGGACAGGCGGTAGGACAGAACGAAAATCAATTTTCGAATATCTTGTAATTAATGGCGGAGGGGGTGTCCGCTGAATTATCGTTTCCTGCCGTTCAGAACAGTTCGCCAATGTCTCAAATAAGGCCGATTTATTGGGCCTTTCTTTTCGTCTGTGGTTTTGGGCGTTCACTGGCGTTTGCCTCAAGCCGCGTTTCGTGCTAGGGCAGGCGCTAGGGCAGAACAATTGGCGGAGCATCGGTCATGGCTGGGAAAATCAACCTCT
>JANOTU010000150.1:0-7407 GCA_031416515.1 Hyphomicrobiales bacterium | reverse complement strand
GTGCGGCGTCATTCAACGTCAAGCTGGTGGCCTGCTTCAAACTGCGGGCAACATTATCGAGCAATCCCTTCGCCGGGAAACTGGGCTCCTTGTCAAGGTCGTCGCTGGGAATGGTCTCGCCCCGCACACCATAGCGAATAGTATATTAATCAGTCCGTAAGTAAATAGCAATCACGCGGCATATCTGAGAGAAGGCTTCCGGTAAAAAGCGGATATCTTATCCGGTCGCTTTTGCAGGCTGCACATTGAGGATCTAACCTTGCTCGTGAAGTCGGCCTTGTCAGTCGTGACCATGCGGCCAACCGTGTCGGCCTTCAGATGCTTCCAGACCAACTCATCAGGATTGCGATCAGGTGAATAGGGTGGCAGAAAAAACAGCTTCAGCTTTCCGCCGAGGGTCTCAACAAATGCCAAGGTCTTCTTGGCGCGATGCGCCGGCCCCCGGTCAACAATCAGAAAGATCGGGCGCGCTGCGCCAACCAGCAGGCGCTTCAGGAACTCAATGAACACATCGGCGTTCACGCCACCCTTCTCCTTTATCATGAACCGCATCTTGCCCTTCGACGTGATTGCCGAGATCAGGCTCATGCCGTACCTCGCGCCTGTTGCCACAACAACCGGCGTTTCGCCTTTCTTGCCCCATGTCGTGCCCGCGTGATAGTCCGAGCGTATGTGCGCGGCATCGCCGAAATAGATATCAGCTCCTTGCGCCGCAGCGTTTTTCTTGATTTTTGGATATTCCCTCCTCAACCATTTCTGAACCAAAGCCTCATCACGCTCCACCGCGCGATGCAGCGGCTTTTGCGCGGTGATGCCGAGTTGCGCCAGCAAACGCCCAACCGAATTCGCCGCCAGCGTGACGCCGAATTTTCTCTTGATCAATACCGCGATCATCGTCCGCGTCCATAGCGCAAACTCGAATTGAAGCTGCATCGGATTCTTCTGCGTTACTGTCGTGAAAATCCATTTCATTTTCTTTGCGTCCAATTTCGGAGGGCGGCCCGGGACCGGCTTTGCTTTCAGCGCACTCCATCCGCCGCAACGATGGGCAGCCATCCAACCGTAAACCGTTGTGCGGTGAAGGCCCAGCACTTTGCTGACAGCTTCAGGACTCTCTCCGCGCAGAACACTCCGGACAGCGCGCTCACGCATTGCTTCCAGGGTCTTGTGATCCAGCTTGCGTGCATCATCTTTTCTCATGAACCCATAGAATCAGACTCGACTCACGCCGTCAAGATATTTGTCGAACTATTTATGGACTCTTTAATACACCCTGTTGGATGTCAAACACATTCTTGTCAGGCGATCCATCAGGCGAAACTTCTTTCTTCTTCGCATTACCATGCAAATCCAGCACCCAAATCTTGTCGAAGGTTTTCAACAGATGCCAGCGCATTCCGCGGAATGTTGGATTGTCCAAATATCCGTGATTGGTGATGAAGCCGAGAACGCCTTCGCCATTTTTCTCGATCAGATGTTCGGCGAAGCGGATGAACTTCACATAGTCGTCATTGATCCATTTCGGGTTGCGCTCTTTCAGCTTCTCCTTGCCGCCGGGCTCTTTCTTGTAGGCCTCCATCAGGCCCATGATCCACTTGCCCTTGTTGGCGCTTTCGCCTGAATATGGCGGATTGCCGATCACGCACATGATCGGCATGTCGCGCTTGATGGTGTTGGCTTCCTTCGCTTCGTTCGACAGCCACTGCGCAAAGGGCAAGGCTTGGTTAGCGCGCTCGCCTTCTTCCAATGAGTTGGTGAGATACACGCTCAGGCGCGGCGGGTTGCCGGTGGGCTTGTAGCCCAACTCGGTCAACATCATGTCCAGCTTCATGTGGCACATGGCGTAGCTCGCCATCAGCAATTCAAAGCCATGCAGGCGCGGGATCAGTTCCTTTTCCACATAGGAGGACCATTGGCCCTCCGCCACGTCCTTCACGCGCGGGGCGATCTGCTTGATGACCTCGGCGAGGAAGGTTCCCGTGCCCGCAGCGGGATCAAGAATCTGGACGCGGTGCACCTCTTTCTTGATGATGATGGGGTTGCCCTTCTTGTCGGCTTGGCCGGTGTCCCAATCCACGGTCACCTTGGATGTGTCGGCCAGGCCATCGGCCAGGTCGAATTCCGATTTCAGCACATCATCCACCGCCCGCACGATAAAATTCACCACAGGCTCCGGCGTGTACCACACGCCGCGCGTCTTGCGCTTGGCGGGGTTGTACTCACCCAAAAAGGTTTCATAAAAATGGATGAAGGGATCATTGCGCTGGGTGAATTTGCCGAAATCCTCAAAGAGCTTGGGCAGATTGGTGGCTTGGAAAATCTCCGCCAGCTCATCCACCGTACGCCGGATGCGCTCGTCAAGATTGGGCCCCGCCACATAAGTGAACAGGTTGCGTAGGAAGGGGTTGGACTTGGGCATCAACTCAAGCGCTTCGGTGCGCGAGAAGCTGTCCAGCGTCTTGTCGTGCAACCTTGCGCCGAACAGGCCATAGGCAATCGTTTCAGCGTAGATGTCGGCGAAATCCTCCGCCGTGAGGTCATGGATCAACTGGTCCTTGAAGGACTGGTATTGCCCAGTCAGTTCCGTTTGCAGGTCATTGTCGTCTTTCAGGGCATTGCCGAGAATGTCCTTGATCAGCGTGGCCTTGCCCGCCATCATCTCCGCCAGCTTTTCCGCCGAAGTGATGGTTTGCAACCGCTCTGCCGCGAAGTCCTTGAGCTGGTTGGCGAGAGCGCCGAACTGATCCGGCTTTGGCTGAATCCCCATCAGCAGATTGGCGATGGAAATCTCCCGTGCCAGTTCGCCATTCTTGTAAAAGCGGAAATCCAGCCCATTGGTGTAAATCAGGTTGGACAGCGCTTTCACATAGCGCTCGTGCTGCGCCTTGTTGAAGTCATTCATGCCCTTTGGATTTATGCCAAGGCCCACGTCCTTGGCTTCGCAATGGCCCACGGTGATGGCCGCACCCTTGCCCGCTTCGCGGATGAACACAAAATCCGGCCGACCGACCTTCACGCCCTTGGGTTCATTGAGCGCCGTCACATCCGCCGTGACCGAGTTAAACAATTTTTCGAGGATGGGGCGGTATGAATGCTCGGTCGCCTGGCCGGTGGCATAGATACGCTGCACCTCGGCAATATAACCCGCAACTTCAATCGCCATGACCATCCCCTTGTGAACAGCTTGCGACACTAGGCTATCCAACAGCGCTGTCAAAGCTCAAGCGTCAGGCCGGGATCGCATCGTCAGAGGGCGTCATAAACATCGTCTTCGGGGTTGTTCCAGATCGTGGCGAATACGGGCGCGCTGGCGGCGGCGGCTCTGGTGAGCGCGCGTTCGCTGTGCTTGTGGGCAATGAAGTCGACAAAATCCTCGACCTCGGCTTGCCGCGCGGGGGGGAGCGCGCTGATCTTGTCGATCAGCGACGGGGGGAGAGGCCTAGAATCCCGGGAGGTCGCCATTGTGTGTACCTTGTTAGCGCGTCGTGGGCGTCAAGCAGGGTCATTATGACACGCTTGTCAGCATCGGCAAGATGTTCAGACGGCCAATGATTATCTGCTGCCCGCGATTAAATGACCACCCCGCCAAATACCCTCACGCGCCCGTTTCGTAGGTCTAAACACCCATCACAGGATCGTGCCTGGGCGCGCCAGGCGAAGCGCAGCGGAGCCTGGTGCGGGCGGCCGGACTCGAACCGGCACTTCCTTGCGGAAAACGGATTTTAAGTCCGTTGCGGCTACCATTACGCCACGCCCGCCGGGCCTCCCACAACGACGATTGAATAACCATCCCAAGAGATGGTGCGGCCAAGAGGACTCGAACCTCCACGGTGTTACCCGCTAGCACCTCAAGCTAGTGCGTCTACCAATTCCGCCATGACCGCATACCATTTCGTCTAGCGAGGCGGTGAATAACAGGGGCTCAGGCGTTAAGCAACCCCTATCGTTCACTGCGGCGGCGGAGGGTCGCTCGCGTGGTCAATATATTGCTTTTCATTGGGAAACAACCAAACCATGATGATTGCCGCTGGCAGCATTCCTGCAATGTTGAGCATGACTGGCAAAGTGATCTTGCGGTCAATCGGCAGCGCGACATCGCCCAGCAGCCAACTCGTGGCCAGCATGGATAAATACAGCGCGCCGCAATTCAGGATCACCATGCCGCCGTGCTGGCTGGTGAACTTCCCGAGCACGTAAGCGCCCCCCGTAAGGCAGAAATAGGTCAGCACAAAGCCGCTATGAGGGCGGTTCAACACCGCGTTGATCCAGGCGAAAAAGGCGTAGAAATCCTTCAACAACTCCGCGTTCACAAACCCACCTCCCTTGAGAAAAAGCAGCCACCCCGGTTCAACTTACCCTTTGCCGCGCTTCAATCCAAACCTTTCAATGCGCATCCGCCGCCAGCCGGTTTGGTTAGCAGAACCCTACCGGAATCATGAAGCTTTGCATCAACTTGCGACGTGCGCCTGAACCCCGCCGCAAGGCCTTTGCGGTAGTCTCAACCCAACGAAAAAAATTGTGGGGACTAAAACATGACAATCAAGACCGCTGTGGGGGCGGCTCTTCTCGGACTGCTCTTTGGAACTCACATGGCCTTCGCCATCGAGAATTCCGCAGACGTCGCGAAGAGTGAACCGAAGAAGCAGTTTGCAACGGAGTATGGCAAGGCACTGCCACCGATTGGCTTTGTGAAGTTCTGCGCCAGGGCACCGGATGAATGCAGGACCAGGGGTGCCAAGCCCGCCAAGCTGGCGATGACCCATGAGCGTTGGAATTTGCTGGCCAGGGTCAACAGCTATGTGAACGGCAAGATAGAACCTGTGAGCGATCTCGATCTTTATGGCGAGCCGGAATATTGGGCCCTTCCCGCCGATGCTGGCGACTGCGAGGATTATTTGCTGCTCAAGCGGCGCTATCTCGTGGGCCTTGGCTTTCCGCCCGAAGCGCTGCTCATCACCGTGGTGCTGGATGAGAAAAACGAGGGCCACGCCGTGCTCACCATCACCACGCAGGACGGCGACTATGTGCTCGACAACCGCCGTGATGCAATCCAGCGCTGGAGCGAACTGGACTACACTTTCCTGAAGCGCCAATCGCCGCGCGACCCCAGAGCCTGGGTGGCGCTGGTGAAAGGCAAAACCCCAAACCCCGGCTTTGTTTCGGGCGGCAGACAACAATAGGTTTACCCGGTCAATACCCCCACCTTGCGACCGGGCTACTGCAGCCGACACCGCCCCACACGGTGTCGGCTTTTTTTGTCAGCCCTTGTTCTTGTAATAAACATCCAGGAACACCGCCAGCATCAGCACGGCGCCTTTGATCACCTGCTGCCAATCAATGCCGATACCCATGATCGACATGCCGTTGTTCATGACGCCAATAATGAACGCGCCGATCACAGCACCTATCACCTTGCCAACACCGCCCGTGGTGGCGGCGCCGCCGATGAAGCAGGCAGCGATCACTTCAAGCTCGAAGCCAGCGCCAGCCTTGGGGGTCGCCACATTGAGACGCGCGGCAAAAACCAGGCCGGCGAGAGCCGCAAGCGCCCCCATGATGACGAAGATGAGGAAGGTGAGGCGCTCGGTGTTGATGCCGGAAAGCTTGGCGGCTTTTTCATTGCCGCCCATGGCGTAAACCCTGCGGCCCATGGTGGTGCGCGTGGTCAGGAACACAAAGCCAGCGATCAGCGCGAACATCACCACCAGCACGTTGGGCAGGCCCTTGTATTGCGCCATGAGGAAGGTAAAGCCCAGGAAAGCTGCGGCAACCAGCACATTGCGGACCATGAAAATGACGTGCGGCTCTTCGGCCAGCCCGTGGGCCTGCTGGTTGCGGCGCTCCCGGTAGTTGAAGAAGATGATCAGCGCGGTGACAACGATGCCGACCACCATGGCGAGGAGATTGAAGGGCGCGCCCAGGAACGAGCCGCCGAAAATATCGGGCACATAGCCTGAACTCAAAAGCTGAAAGGACTTTGGGAACGGCCCGACCGATGCGCCGCCCAGCACCGTGAGCGCCAGTCCCTTGAACACCAGCATGCCTGCGAGTGTCACAATGAAGGCGGGTATTCGGTAATAGGCGGTGAAGTAGCCCTGCACCCCGCCGATAAACGCGCCGAGCGCCACACAGAGGATGACCGAGGTTATGACATCGACCTTATAGGTGACCATCAGCACAGCGGCGATGGCGCCGATAAAGCCCGAGACCGACCCCACAGACAAATCAATGTGGCCCGCCACGATGACCAGCAGCATGCCCAGCGCCATGATGACGATGTAGCTGTTCTGCAAAATGAGGTTGGTCATGTTCACGGGTTTGAACAGCGTGCCGTTGGTGGTGTACTGGAAGAACACCATGATCACGAGGAGTGAAAGCAGAAGCGCGTAATCGCGGATGTTGTTTTTCACAAAGCGGAGAAAATCGGGTTGGGCGGCGGCGTCATTCATGTGTGGTGTCCCATGATTTCATGATGGCGCGCATGATTTTTTCTTGCGTCGCCTCTTCTGTTGCCATTTCGGCCACAAATTTTCCTTCATTCATCACATAGATACGGTCGGAGACGCCGAGCAGTTCCTGCATTTCCGAGGAGATGACGATGACCGCCTTGCCGGCCTCCGCCAGTTTGTTGATCAGCCCATAGATTTCATACTTTGCCCCAACATCAATGCCGCGGGTGGGTTCATCCAGGATGAGCACATCAGGGCCGGAGAACAGCCATTTCGACAGCACCACTTTCTGCTGGTTGCCGCCTGAAAGATTGACCGTGGTCTGAAACACGCTGGAACAGCGGATGCCGAGATCCTTGCGGTATTTGCTGGCGACGGAAAGTTCCTCCACTTCATCAATCACCGAATGGCGTGAAACGCCCTCAAGATTGGCCAGCGTGACATTATGCTTGATGTGGTCGATGAGCACGAGGCCATATGTTTTACGGTCCTCGGTGACATAGGCGAGACCAGCAGAAATGGCCTTGGGGATGGTGCTGACATCCACCGGCTTCCCGTGGATTTTCACCTCGCCTGAAATCTTCTGGCCGTAAGCTTTGCCAAAAAGCGACATGGCCAGTTCCGTGCGCCCTGCCCCCATCAGGCCGGCAATGCCGACAACCTCGCCTTTCCGCACCGACATGGAGATGTTCTTGATCATCTGCCGGTCAGCGTGCAGTGGATGATAGCAGTTCCAGTTGTTGACCTCGAAGATCGGTTCGCCGATTTTCGCATCGCGCGGGGGGAAGCGGTCGGTGAGTTCGCGGCCCACCATGGCTTTGATGATGCGGTCTTCGCTCACCTTGGCGGTGTGGGTGTCAAGCGTGTCCACCGTTTTGCCGTCACGCAATACCGTGATGCGGTCGGCGACTTTCAGCACTTCGTTGAGCTTGTGGGTGATGAGGATCGAGGAGATGCC
>JANOTU010000149.1:0-1894 GCA_031416515.1 Hyphomicrobiales bacterium | reverse complement strand
ACTGGCTATTATGAACCCGAGGCCGAGGGCAGCCGAACCCAGTCGGAAATCTTCCGCGTTCCAATCTACCGCAAGCCTGCTGATCTCGTCGTCTTTGATGTGGCCACCGAAAAACAACTTGGTGTCAAATATGGCCGCATGGCGGGCGGCAAGCCGCAAGCCTATCCCACCCGCAAGGACATCGAAGCCGGAGCGCTCAAAGACAAAGGCCTCGAAATCGCCTGGCTTAAAGCTTGGCCAGACGCTTTCTTCATGCAGGTGCAAGGCTCGGGCCGCATCCGCCTCGAAGATGGCTCGCTGATCCGCCTCGCCTATAGCGCCAAAACCGGCCAGCCCTATACCGGCATTGGCGGCCTCCTCGTGGAGCGCGGCGCGTTTACCCGCGCGGAAATGTCGATGCAAGCGACACGCGCCTGGATGGCCCGCGATGAGCAGGCCTCGCGCGAGTTGATGTGGGAGAACAAATCCTTCGTTTTCTTCCGCGAAGTTGAGGTGGCGGATGCAACGCTGGGGCCGCCGGGCGCGCAAAAGGTCTCACTCACGCCACTGCGCAGCCTTGCCGTGGACCGTTCCTTGTGGGTTTTCGGCACCCCCATCTGGCTGGACGCCAATACCCCCTCCGGCCCCAAGGGCGAAATGGAAACATTCCGTCATCTGATGGTAGCCCAGGACACCGGAACCGCCATCAAGGGCCATGCGCGCGGCGATGTGTTCTGGGGCGCGGGCGCCCATGCCGCCCTCACCGCCGGCCACATGAAAAGCCCCGGCTCGATGATTGTGCTGCTGCCCAAATGACAGCCAAGCTCCACGATTTTGATCTCTGGACCGAGGTGGCGGCGTCCGTCAGCCCTCTGCTCAAGCGGAAACCCGTGAAACGGCAGCCGCTTGAAAAAACCCAACGACCGGCGGCCCCCATCCATGCGCCGCGCCCCTCGCATAAATCCCCGCCCCCCATCACCGGTTTTGACCGGCGCACCACGCAAAAAATGACCAGGGGCAATGTCGAGATCGAACGCCGCATTGATCTGCACGGCACCGGCGTCGAAATGGCCCGTGTGCGCCTGCTGCAATTTCTGCAAGAAGCTTACGGCGAAGGTGCCCGCACCGTGCTGGTCATCACCGGCAAGGGCGATTCACCTTACGCCCGCCATACCCTGCACGGCGCCAGCCATTTCCATTCGCCCGAGCGTCAGGGCCGCCTCCGCCGCAGCCTTCCTGAATGGCTGCATGAAGCCCAGTTTCGCGAACTGGTCTCAGGTTTTCAGCCAGCCCACCCCAAGCATGGCGGGGGCGGCGCATTCTACGTCAAACTGCGGCGCGCGAGGTGACACCGTTCGGTGAGAAAATGCGCACCTTGCGGGCCGAGCGCAACATGACGCTCCGCGACATGGCAGAGGCCATCGGTGTGTCCTCCGCCTATCTCTCAGCCCTCGAACACGGCAAACGCGGCCGCCCGGGCTGGCATCTCATTCAGCGCATCATCGCCCACTTCAACGTCATCTGGGACGATGCCGAGGAACTGGTGCGCCTGGCCCGCATCTCGCACCCAAAAATCACCATCGACACCTCCGGCCTTTCCCCAAAAGCCACCGAACTCGCCAACCGGTTGGCAGCCACCATCAGCAAACTCGACAACGACACCCTAAAAGAAATGGCAGCGCTTCTGGAGCCCAAGAAAAAACCGGGCGCTTGATACGACTGTGTCATAAAGTCATGCCGCATACCGGCAGCCAACATGAGATGGGCAGGTCTTTCCAGCTCCACGAGAGTGGAGAAAGTGGCCGAAGGCCCCGTGAGGAGGGGGTGAGCAATTACGAAGTTTTGATTTTAGAAAATGTTTTACCGGAACGTTTTACGGTTGGAAGTGCCAATTCACGCCAACTTTAATCAAGCT
>JANOTU010000148.1:0-1781 GCA_031416515.1 Hyphomicrobiales bacterium | reverse complement strand
CGGGCACCACATCTTCAGCGCCGGAGAGAACCTCGCCATGATAGTTGGTGGGAATGCCGCCCATGTTGTAATGCACCGTCGGCAGAATCGGGATCGGCTCGCGGGTGAGATCGACGCCGGCGAAAATCCGCGCCGATTCGGAAATGCCAGGCAGTCGTTCATGCAGCACAGCTGGATCAAGATGTTCAAGATGGAGATGAATGTGATCCTTCAGCGGCCCAACACCGCGCCCCTCACGGATTTCAATGGTGCAGGAGCGCGACACCACATCGCGCGAAGCGAGATCTTTCGCCGAGGGCGCATAGCGGTCCATGAAGCGCTCGCCTTCCGAATTGGTGAGATAGCCGCCTTCGCCGCGGGCTCCCTCCGTGATCAGACAGCCCGCACCATAAATGCCGGTGGGATGAAACTGCACAAACTCCATGTCCTGCAGGGGCAGGCCGGCGCGCAGCGCCATGGCATTGCCGTCGCCGGTGCAGGTGTGGGCCGAGGTGGCAGTAAAATAGGCCTTGCCGCAGCCCCCGGTGGCCAGAATGGTTTGGTGGGCGCGGAAGCGGTGCAGCGTGCCATCTTCCATGCACAGCGCCATGACACCGCGGCAGGCACCATCTTCCACGATCAGATCAAGGGCGAAATATTCGATGAAAAATTCCGTCGAATGGCGAAGCGACTGGCCATAGAGCGTGTGCAGCATGGCGTGGCCGGTGCGGTCGGCGGCGGCACAGGTGCGCTGGGCTGGCGGGCCTTCGCCAAAATTCATCATCATGCCGCCAAAGGGGCGCTGGTAAATCTTGCCGTCCTCGGTGCGCGAAAATGGCAGGCCGAAATGCTCCAGCTCATAGACAGCGGTTGGCGCATGGCGACAGAGATATTCGATGGCGTCCTGGTCGCCCAGCCAGTCGGCGCCCTTCACCGTGTCATACATGTGCCAGCGCCAGTCATCCGGCCCCATATTGCCGAGCGACGCGGCGATGCCGCCTTGCGCGGCCACGGTATGCGAGCGGGTGGGGAAGACTTTTGAGATGCAGGCGGTCTTCAACCCGGCTTGCGATGCGCCCAGGGCCGCGCGCAGGCCAGAGCCGCCAGCGCCCACAACAATGACATCGAATGTATGATCGGTGATCGGATAGGCCGCCATCAAAGTCCAAAGCTCATTTTAAGAATTGCGTAAAGCGCTGCCACACCGAGGCCTGCGGTGAAGAAATTATTGATCAGCAGGCTGATGAGTTTGGCGGCGCTGCCCTGCGCATAATCCTCAATCACGGTCTGAAGTCCAAGGCGCATGTGCCAGAGTATTGAGACAGTTGCGAGCACCAGCGCAATCGCCACCAGGGGATTGCCGATGCTGGCCAGCATATCGGCGCGTGGTGCCCCGAGGTGGCTGACAATGAAAATGATCAGGAAGATCACCAGCGGCACATTGGCGATCGCCGTCACCCGCTGCATCCAGAAATGCTCTGTGCCGGATTTCGCCGAACCCAGCCCCCGCACCCTGCCCAGCGGCGTTTTCATGGCATCACCCCGTAGCCAATGATCCACAGCAGAATTGTCAGGAGGATGGACCCTGCAAGCGTCCCCCGCGCCAGCCATTCAATGGTCTTGAGGTCATAACCCCGCCCTGTATCCCACAGGAGGTGCTTGAGCCCCCCCAGCATGTGATGCAGCAGCGCCCAGGTGAAGCCGAACAAAATCAGCCTTCCGAACCAACTGCCAAAGCAGCGCTGCGCCGCCGCGAAATATTCATCCGACGTCGCCGCCGCCAACAGCCACCACACCAGCAG
>JANOTU010000147.1:0-5300 GCA_031416515.1 Hyphomicrobiales bacterium | reverse complement strand
AGCGAAAGCTGGCATCCAGCTTTCAGCGTAACGGAGCTTCGATAATCAAGGCCTGTTCAAGCTGCAAGCTGGTTCCCAGCTTTCGCTGGGATGACGGTCGTGGGGTAGTGGTTCGTTTCGCATCGAGTCACTTATTTGCTTGCAAGCCCTTATGTATCAGATGGTCATTATACTGATCCACGCCACAGGCTATGATTTGCCCAGTTCTCAATCGCCGCAATGGCATCGGACTTGTTCGCATGGTGAAGCTCGGGCAGTGACTCTCTGAGTACAATATTGTACATGGTGTTCACTATTGGAGTATCGCCATGACCGCACTCAACATCCTTGCGGCACCTCTTGCAAGTCCCGGCGTCTTGGACCCCGAAGCCCTGCATGATCCCAAGATGCGCGAAACTCTTTCCGGCTCGGCGGTCCGGCTATTCTTCAAGCTGGCCGATCTCTGGGGCCTCGCCGTCGATCAGCGCCGGGTGCTGCTTGGCGGTATCTCCCGGCCAACCTATCACAATTGGAAGAATGGCAAGCTTGGCACCTTGAGCCGCGATCAGCTTGAGCGGGTTTCCCTGATCCTCGGCATTCACAAGGGGTTGAAGCTGGTCTTTGCGGATGATGCTGCCGCTTCGCGCTGGCTTGAAGCGCCCAATCGGGATTTACCCTTCGGCGGGGCCTCGCCGCTGGACCGCGCCTTGAAGGGCAGCATTGATGATCTCTATGCGCTGCGCCGCTATCTTGATGCGTGGGGCCTGGGGTGAAATGACACAGCCCAAGCGAGGCCGCGTTCGCCACAAGACCCACCGCCTCATTGCCAGCCGTCATCCGGCAATCGGCGTTTTCGATGATCTCACCGCCGACAAGGGCGATCTGCGAGCGGCCTTCCTGCTGGAAGCCCTCACCAATGACCGGCACCTGGGCTTGCGGCTCAATCTTCTGCCCGACTCGGAAATCATCCCCGGGCCATCGGGCAGCCTGGTGATTGCGGCATTCCTGCATGCCGATGCAGCCGGGGGCCGGTTCACCGATGGCCGTCTTGGCGGCTGGTATGCAGGCTTTGACCGCGATACCGCCATCGCGGAAACGCTCTATCACAACACAAGGCGGCTGGCGTTTTCCGATGCGGGGGTTCCCGAACCGCATTCGGATGCGCGAAGTGCTGGCGACCATCGACACAGAGCTTGTGGAGCTTCGCGGCCTGAAATCTGCATGCCCTGAGCTTTACCGCGACACCGACTATTCAGCGTCACAAGCCTTCGCCGCTGGCTTGCGCTGGCCAAAGTCCGGCCCTGCCGCGAACGGCATTGTCTTTGACAGTGTGCGCCGTCCGGGCGGCATGAATGTGTGCCTGTTCTGGCCAAGCCAAGTGCCGCTGCCAGTGGTCCTGAGTGGCCACTTTGAATATCAGTGGAGCGCAGACGGAAAGGCCAGCGTGAGCAAGATCACCAATATAGAGTTGTGAGGCTTGCGCGCTGGTGGGCATGGATTGTCGCAAAGCTGAGGCGACGCCCACTCGCCAAAATAGGGCAAAGGGTTTTTCAGCAGCCCCCCAGAAGGGGGTTGTTGTGCAATCATGGTTTCGTGTTCACCTATGAACACGAAACTTGAGCAAGCAATGTTCGCCATCCAGGCGCATGCGCCGGGGGCGGGAGCGTTTGGCCAGTAGACCCCAAACCATTTGAAAGCGTCCCTGACTAATGATAGAATTTAATTATGACCAAAATCCTCGACCGCGCGTATGAAAAGGCGAAGACTTTGTCCTCCAATCGCCAGGACGAGGTTGGGGAGATATTGCTGACTCTGGTTGAGCAGGACGCTGCCGAATTGCGTCTGTCGCCCGAGCAGCAAGATGAAGTTCGCCGCCGCTTGGCAAACCCGGAGCCGCTTGTTCCAGAGCAAGAAATGGAAGCATTCTTCCGTCAATTCGCCGGATGAAAGTCAGATTTTCGCGGTCAGCAAAAGCTGATATCACCGCCATTTCCGAATACATTGCCCGCGACAATCCCATTGCCGCGCAGCATGTCGTTGCCGCGATCGAAAGGTCTACCAGCCTCTTGTCGCAGTATCCGTATTCGGGCCGCATGGGCGCGGTTGAGAATACCCGTGAACTGGTTATCCCGCGCCTCCCCTATATTGTCGTCTATCAAATTGAAGTCGAAGTAGTTGAAGTGATTGCGGTCTTCCATGCCGCCCAAAACCGCCCGCGCGGCTATGGCGGCTAGAGCAAACGTCATACTGTACATTGCGCGAGGCCAGCAAACAGGCCTAAATGTGCGACTAGAAAGCGACTAAGTTGAAGGCGGAAACGTTATAAGCCTTTGATTTTATTGGTGCCGACTACAGGATTCGAACCTGTGACCCCCTGATTACAAATCAGGTGCTCTACCAACTGAGCTAAGTCGGCGCTCTGGGGGTCTCCTTAAGGGGTTGGGGGCGGGGCTGCAAGGGTGAGGGCGTAGAGGGCGATAGCGGCGGCGTTGGAGACGTTGAGGCTTTTGATGGGGCCGGTGAAATCGAGGCGCGCCAGCGTGTCGCATTGGCTGCGGGTAAGCTGGCGGAGGCCCTTGCCTTCAGCGCCCAGCACAATGGCCAGAGGCGGGGCGGCGGGGCGAATTGACGTTTCGGCTTCGCTGTCGAGACCGATCACCTGAAATCCGTATTCCTTGATCTCGGTGATGGCGCGCGCGAGATTGGTGACCCTCACATAGGGCACATGCTCATATGCGCCCGAGGCCGCCTTGAACAGAACCCCTGAGCCATCCGGGCTGTGGCGCGCGGTGGCCACCAGAGCTGTGACATTGAAAGCCGCACAGCTGCGCAGGATCGCCCCTACATTGTGTGGATCGGTCACCTGGTCGAGGAACACCACGATACCGGATTTTTCAATCTGGTCAAGCCGGGGCTGGTCGAGGGCGTGCGCCTCCAGAAGAAGGCCCTGATGCACCGCGTCCTTGCCGAGCCGGTCGTCAAGCTGGCCGGGGTGGACGATTTTGGGCGTCATCTGCAAATCGGGGATTTCCGCGGCCAGCCGGTCGGCGCCATTCTTCGACGCCAGCAGCGAAACAAATCGCCGCCTGGGGTTTTTCAGGGCCTCCACCACCGGGTGGACGCCGTAGATCATATCGTTGGTTTCGCTCATATGCCCTGATATAGGGGGTTGATGTTCAAGAAGATACTGATTGCCAATCGCGGGGAAATCGCCTGCCGGATCATCAAAACGGCGCGGGCCATGGGGATTGCCACTGTCGCGGTTTATTCCGAGGCCGATGCGCGGGCTCTTCATGTCGAGATGGCCGATGAGGCGGTGCTGATTGGCCCGGCAGCGGCGGCGCAGTCTTATCTGGCAGCTGAGAAGATCATCGCAGCTTGCCTCAAAACCGGGGCCGAGGCGGTTCACCCCGGCTATGGATTCCTGTCCGAGCAATCGGCTTTTGCGAAAGCGCTGGCAACCGCCGGAATTGTTTTCATCGGCCCCAACCCCCACGCCATTGACGCCATGGGCGACAAGATTGCGTCGAAGAAGGCGGCGGCGGCGGCGGGCGTTTCCATCGTGCCGGGGCATTTGGGTATCATCGAAAATGCCGACGATGTTGTGAAAATCGCTGAGGCGATTGGCTATCCGGTGATGATCAAGGCCACCGCCGGGGGCGGCGGCAAGGGCATGCGGGTGGCGCATGCGGAGTCGGAATTGATGGAAGGGTACGCCCGCGCCAGATCGGAGGCCAAGTCATCGTTCGGCGATGACCGGGTTTTCCTTGAGAAATTCATCACCAACCCGCGCCACATCGAAATCCAGGTGCTGGGCGACAGCCATGGGCATGTCATCCATCTGGGCGAACGCGAATGCTCGATCCAGCGCCGCAACCAGAAGGTCATCGAGGAATCGCCCTCGCCCTTGCTTGATGAAAAAACCCGCGCCGCCATGGGGGCGCAGGCTGTGGCGCTGGCGCGGGCGGTGAATTACGATTCGGCTGGCACGGTGGAATTCGTGGTGAGCCAGGACAAGTCGTTCTTCTTCCTCGAAATGAACACCCGCCTGCAGGTTGAGCACCCCGTCACCGAGATGGTCACCGGCATTGATCTGGTTGAGCAGATGATCCGGATTGCCGCTGGCGAGAAGCTGTCGATCTCCCAGGAGGACGTGAAGCTCAACGGCTGGGCCATTGAATCGCGCATTTATGCTGAAGACCCCAGGCGGGGCTTCCTGCCCTCCACCGGCCGCCTGGTGAAATATCGTCCGCCTGCGGAGCAAAAATTGGGCGGCGTCACGGTGCGCAATGACACGGGCGTCTATGAGGGCGGAGAAATATCCATCTGGTATGATCCAATGATCGCCAAGCTCTGCGCCCATGCCGCCACGCGCGGGGAAGCCATCAGCGCCATGGCAACGGCTCTTGATGGGTTTTACATTGACGGCATCCGCCACAATATTTCATTTCTGTCCGCCATCATGCACAACCAGCGCTGGCGCGAGGGGGCGCTCTCCACCGGCTTTATTGACCAGGAATTTCCCGGCGGTTTTCACGGCGCGGAACTCACCCCCGAACTGGCGCTTACCCTGTCGCGTGTCGCCTGCCTGCTTGATCATATCGACAATCGCCGCAAGCGCCGGATCAGCCAGCAGATGAATGGCCATAACGGCCGTCATGAGCTCACCCGCGTGGTTCGCCTTGGCCAAACGTCCTGGCACGAGGTCAGCGTTACGGCGGAAACCGACCGGCTCGCGGAACAATCACACTGGCAGCCGGGACATCCGGTTTATGTGGACGGCGATGTCACCGTGCAGGTGCGCCCCATCCTCAATGGCTACCGCCTCAGCCACTGCGGGCTTGAGATCGACGCCCATGTCTACACCCCGCGCGAGGCGGCTTTGGTGAAGCTCATCCCGCAAAAAATTGCCGCGGCCCATTCGGCCAAGCTGCTCTGCCCCATGCCGGGGCTGGTCATCGCGGTCAATGTGAGCGAGGGCGAGGCCGTCAAGGCCGGCGATGCGCTGGTGATCATCGAAGCCATGAAAATGGAAAACATCCTCCGCGCCGACCGCGACGGCGTGGTGAAAACCCTCCACGCCAAACCAGGCGACAGTCTCAGCGTCGACGCTGTGATCATGGAGTTCCGGTAGGCGGCGTATTCTCTTCTCCATCGGGGGAAGATCCCTCTCCCAAGGGCTAATGAATGCACACATCTTTTGCTTTTCGACCACGCTGATGGCATGGCCCTCATCCGCCCTGTCGGGCACCTTCTCCCATGGCCCAAGAGCCACGGGAGAAGGCCATCAATGATATCGCCTTCTCCCGTTTGCGCCTTCG
>JANOTU010000146.1:0-17884 GCA_031416515.1 Hyphomicrobiales bacterium | reverse complement strand
GCGCAAGAAATGTGTGAATCCGTTAGCGTTGCGGGGGAGGTGTCATGCGGCACGCATGACGGAGGGGGGCCTGGCAGAAGGATACGGGACTCGTGGGCCAAGGCCCCCTCCGGCGCTCCGCGCCACCTCCCCCGCAACGGGGGGAGGAAAAGGCAAGATCGTGGCGTCATGATTGATATCGACCGTCTCAAACCCCGCCTGACGACATCCGGCCGGGTGCAGCTTTCCGGTGTGCCGCAGGGGCTGGATGCCATGTTGCTGCCGAGGATCGCGGAGGCGTTAGGGCCGCGCCCCCTGGTGCATGTGGCGCTGGATGATCAGCGGCTTTCGGTGTTTGCGGATCAATTGGCGTTTTTTGCGCCCGGGCTGGAAGTGGTGCGGTTTCCGGCTTGGGATTGCCTGCCTTATGACCGGGTGTCGCCCTCAGCCGATGTGATCGCGCGGCGGCTGGCGACATTGGCCAGGCTTACGCTGGGGGTGACCAAGCCGCTCATTGTGCTCACCACCATCAACGCGGTGTTGCAGCGCGTGGTGCCCAAAAGCCTGATGGCGGGGGCCACATTCACGGCGGTGCCGAGCCAGCATTTGAACTCCGAGAAGCTCTTGAGCTTTCTGGCGCAGAACGGATTTTCGCGCACGGGCACGGTGGTTGATCCCGGTGATTTTGCGGTTCGCGGCGGCATTATTGATATATATCCCCCCGGCGCCGAGAACCCGGTGCGGCTGGATTTCTTTGGCGACACGCTGGAATCGGTCCGCGCCTTTGACACGCAGTCGCAGCGCTCGCTGGGGGCGCTCAAGCGCTTCACATTGCACCCCGCCAATGAAGTGTTGCTCACCGCAGATACGATTTCGCGCTTCCGCAAAGCCTATGCCGAGGCCTTCGGCGGCCTCGATATTTCCGATCCGCTTTATGACAGCGTCACCAATGGAAGGCGCTATCAGGGTCAAGAGCATTGGCTGCCGCTGTTTCACGGGAAACTCGAAACACTGTTTGACCATATCCCCGACGCTGTCATCAGCCTTGATCACGCAGCGGCGGAGGCCTCCGTGGCGCGGCTGGAGCAGATCGAGGAATTTTATTCCGCGCGGCGCGAGGCGCTGGACCAGAAAAGCTTCGGCGCTGCTCCTTACAAGCCGGTGAAGCCACACACGCTTTACTTGAATGCGCAGGAATGGACCGAGATTCAGGCCGATCATTGCACGCTGGCGATCTCGCCGTTTGAAGTGCCAGGGGCGATTTCATTTGGCGGGCGGCAGGGCCGGAGCTTCGCTGCAGAGCGGGCAGAGAAAAGCGGCAATGTCTATGAGGCGGTGAAGCTGCATTCTGAGCTTTCACGCAAAGCAGGAAAACGTGTGGCCATCGCCACCTGGACGGAAGGCTCGCGCGGGCGTCTTGAGACGATTTTGCAGGACCATGATTTGCGCCCGATGGCTGCGGCGGATTCGTGGAAGGACTTGCGGAAATGGGATCCGTCCATCCTCAGCCTGATCGTTCTCGGATTGGAGGGGGGCTTCGAGACTGATGAATTCGCCATCATCTCTGAGCAGGATATTCTGGGCGACCGGCTGGTGCGCAAAGCCCGCAAGCACCGCAAGGCGTCTGACTTTCTCTCCGAGCTTTCTTCGCTCTCGCCCGGCGATCTCGTCGTGCATGTCGATCACGGCATCGGGCGCTTTGAGGGCTTGAAGACCATTGAGGTGCAGGGGGCTCCCCATGATTGCCTGCATCTCACCTATCACGACAACAACCGGCTTTATTTGCCGGTTGAAAATATCGAACTGCTCACGCGCTATGGCTCGGATGACCAGAACACGCAGCTTGACCGGCTGGGCGGCGGCGCATGGCAGGCCAAAAAGGCCAAGCTCAAAGAACGCATCCGCGAAATGGCGGAACAGTTGATCAAGACGGCCGCCGCGCGCGAACTCAAGCGCGGTGAAATCTATGCCCCCCCAAGTGGCGCTTACGATGAATTCTGCGCCCGTTTTCCTTACGAGGAAACCGAGGACCAGCTTACGGCGATTGAAGCGGTGCTGGAGGATCTGCAGAAGGGCCGCCCGATGGACCGGCTGGTGTGCGGCGATGTGGGCTTTGGCAAAACCGAAGTGGCCATGCGCTCGGCCTTCGTTGCCGCCATGAACGGCAGCCAAGTGGCCGTGGTGGTGCCGACAACGCTGCTGGCGCGCCAGCATTTTGCCACGTTCTCGGAGCGCTTCAAGGGCCTGCCGCTGAACTTGGCGCAAGCCTCGCGGCTTGTGGGGCGCAAGGAAATTGAGGCGGTGAAGGCGGGTCTGGCCAAGGGCGACATCGATCTCGTCATCGGCACCCATGCGCTCTTGGCTGAAAGTGTGAAGTTCCGCGATCTGGGCTTGCTGATCATCGATGAGGAACAACATTTCGGCGTGGCCCACAAGGAGCGACTGAAGCAAATGCGCGCCAATGTGCATGTGCTCACCCTGACCGCCACGCCGATCCCGCGCACCCTGCAACTGGCGCTCTCAGGTGTGCGAGAGCTGTCGCTGATCACCACACCACCTTTGGACAGGCTGGCGGTGCGCACCTACATTTCGCCCTTTGATCCCGTCATCATCCGCGAATCGCTGCTGCGTGAGCATTTCCGCGGCGGGCAGAGTTTTTATGTGTGCCCGCGCGTGTCTGACCTCGAAGAGATCGCCGCCTTCCTGCGGGAAAGCGTGCCGGAGGTGAAATTCCGCGCCGCCTATGGCCGGATGCCGCCCACCGAACTTGAAGACATCATGTCCGGTTTTTATGACCGAAAATTCGATGTGCTGCTGTCAACCACGATTGTTGAATCGGGCCTGGATATTCCCACCGCCAACACCCTCATCATTCACCGCGCCGATATGTTCGGCCTCGCCCAGCTTTACCAGTTGCGGGGCCGCGTGGGGCGTTCGAAGCAACGCGCCTATGCGCTGTTCACCACGCCGGCCAATCGCGGCATGACGCCCACAGCGGAGCGCCGCCTCAAGGTTTTACAATCGCTTGATTCGCTTGGTGCGGGCTTCACGCTGGCCAGCCATGATCTTGATTTGCGGGGGTCGGGAAATCTTCTGGGCGAAGAGCAGTCCGGCAATATCAAGGAAGTCGGATACGAGCTATATCAAACCATGCTGGAGGAAGCCGTGGCGAAACTCCGCACCGGCGAGGAGTCGCTGGAAGGCGAGGGCACCTGGTCGCCGCAGATCAATGTCGGCACCTCAGTGCTGATCCCCGAATCTTATGTCGAGGATTTGCAAGCCCGCCTCGGCCTCTATCGTAGGCTTGCCGATTTGCACGACCAGCAAGCCGTGGACGGCTTCGGCGCCGAACTCCACGACCGCTTTGGCCGCGTGCCGGAAGAAGTGCATCACTTGCTGGAAGTGGTCTCCATCAAACTCCTGTGCCGCGCCGCCAACGTCTCAAGCGTCGATGCCGGCCCCAAGGGCGCGGTCATCGCCTTCCGCAATGGCGTGTTCGCTGAACCGGCGGCCTTGGTGCAATGGATCAACGGTCAAGGCACGCTGGCCAAACTCCGCCCCGCCGACATGAAACTCGTTATCATGCGCAACTGGGCAAGGCCGGAGGAGCGCCTCAAGGGCACGCGCGCTTTGATGCGAACTCTGGTGTCTCTGGCGACAAAGTAAGAAAGAGCCCTCAACCGGCCTTCGGCCACCTTCTCCCATTCGCGAAGGCGCTCACGGGAGAAGGCATAAATCACACACACCGGTCTTGATGATTATCGCCTTCTCCCGTTCGTCTTCGAATGGGAGAAGGTGGCCGAAGGCCGGATAAGGGCCCCTATGCTTTAACACACCGCGCACCCGCCCGCCTTGCGGACCTCGTCAATCGCCGCAGCGAGGCCGTCCTTGGGGAGGTAGCCGGGGATCACCTTGCGGTCGATGATGAAGGCTGGGGTTCCGCCGATGGCCATGGATTGGGCGAGCTTGGCGGTGCGGGCGATGGTGGCGGCGATATCGGGGGCTTCCATGTCCTTTTTCAGGCGGGACAAATCAAGGCCCTGGGCCACGGCGATCTCATCAACGTTGGCGGCGGTGAGCTTGCCTTCGTGGCCCATCATGGCAAGATGAAAGTTCCAATACTTGCCTTGCGCCTGCGAAGCCAGCGCTGCTTTGGCGGCATAATCTGAATCCCCGCCGAAAATCGGGAACTCCTTCAGCACCACGCGCAGATTCTTATCGCTTTCGATCAGGCTCAGCACTTCCGGAAGGCCCTTCTTGCACCAGCCGCAATTGTAATCGAAAAACTCAACCATGGTGACATCGCCCTTGGGATTTCCCACCACCAGATCGGCTTTCTGGCGGAACAATTCATCGGCATTGTCGGACACCGCTGATTCGCGCTGCCTGGTCTCGGCTTCTTCCTGGCGCGCCTGCAGTTCCTTGCTGACGTCTTCGAGCACTTGCGGGTTGGCAAGCAGATACTCGCGCACGATTTCGCCGATTTCAACGCGCTGCTTGTCGGTGAATTCAGCCGCCATCACGGGCAAGGGCAGAGCCAAGCTTGCGGCAAACATGATCGAGCGCAGTGTGATTTTCATTTAATCCTCATTTACGGCCAGCGAAGTTCAAAATGTCATTAGCACGGATCCACTCCGGTGTCCCGTTCTTGAAGCGGGCCTGGGCCTGCTTGGCCTTGTCAATCGCCAGCTTCTTGTCGCCTTGCAGCCAGGCGGCCTCGGCTGTGGAAAGCTCGGCCCGCGCCATGTCGCCGGTCTGGGCATAGGCCATGGCCATGAATTTATGGACCGCCGAGGAATCGCCCTCCGTCTGCTTGGCCTGGCGCAGGATTTTGAGCGCCTGCTCGGAGGCAGGCCGGGTCTCGGTGGCAATCAGCGCCTGGGCCAGCATGATCTGGATCAGCCCGCTCTTGGGGAGAAGGCGGATTGCTTCCTTGAGTGGAGGAACAGCCTTCTGTGGCGCGCCGCCTTCAAGCAGCGCCTGGCCCAGCAACTCCCAGAAGTAAGGGTTCTGCGGCAATTCCTGGGTAAGGCCTTCGATGATCGGCACCGCGTTCTTGGTATCGCCCTGGCGGAACATGGCGATGGCGCGGGCATAGCGCGCGGGCATGGAATTGTTGGTCCTGGGATAGCGCTGGAAAACAATCTGCGGTGATTCCAGAAAGCCCGCGAGCTTGGCCTGCATCAATTCGTGGCGCAGCACCAGTTCTGGCGAATCTGGCTTGTTGAAGTGCGGCGAGCGCGCCGCCCCTTCCTCCAGATTGCGGATGCGGTTGAAGGGCATGGGGTGCGAGATCACATAAGGATCGACATTTTGCAGCGAGGCGATTGAGTCGTTTGCCAGCTTGCCAAACAGTGTGATCATGCCCTTGGCCGATTGGCCGGAGTCGGTCAGATATTTGAGCGCTGCCTGATCAGCGGAGGATTCCATCACGCGCTGGTAAGCCAGCACATTGCGCTGGGCGAGGCCCTGCGACCCCATAAACACGCCCTGTCCAGCCTTGGCCGCCTCGGACTGCCCAGCCGCAGCCCCGCCCACCATGGCGGCCACGCCAATCAGGGTGCCGATGATCGCGGTGACACTGGCACTTTCCAATTCATTGCCAAGCCGCGCCAGATGACCGCCGGCGATGTGGCCCGATTCATGGGCGAGAACGCCAATCACCTCATTGGGCGTCTTGGCCTGCATGAGGAGGCCCGTATGGATGAAGATGCGCTGACCGCCCGCCACAAAGGCATTGATGCGGTTGTCATTGATCAGATAGACATTGACCGAGCCCGCATTGATGCCAGCGGCGCGGAAGATGGGACGGGTATAAAGCCGCATCAGCCCCTCGATCTCGGCATCGCGGATCAGCGGCAAACCGCCGCCCTTCTTCTGCGCCTGGGCTGGAAGCGCCAGGGCCAGCGACAGGGCAATCACCAAGAGCTTGCGGAACATCATGGAGAGTTCAATCCAACGCGAATAAGGCGAGTTTGAGGCTCTGCGACCAAGGGCCCTCATCCGCCCTTCGGGCACCTTCTCCCATTTGCGAAGGCGCAAACGGGAGAAGGCGATTGATGGTTGATGGCCTTCTCCCGTGGCCCTTGCCATGGGAAAAGGTGGCCGAAGGCCGGATGAGGGCCCTTGTTCAGAGTTTACTTCTTGCTCCACCAGCCAAACTTGCGGGCCGTGGCGATGGGGGCGACTGTTGGGGCGGGCGGCTGCCATTTACGCGGTTCCTCGGCCACAGGCTCAGGATTCACAATCGGCGCTGGACGCGGTGGCGGTGGCACATCGACAACGGGTTCCGCAACACGTTCCACGATCTCCTCAGCCTGCGCTTCCGCAGCGGCTGGCTGATCATCGCCATCGCGCTTGCGATCACGGTTGCGGCCCCAGCGATCGCGGCGGCCACGGCGTTGCCTTGGCTCCTCGGTCTTTTCTTCAGCAGGCTCCGCTGCAACGACTTCGCTCACCGGCAGATCAGGCTGTTCGCCAAGTCCTGGCAAGGTGGCTGTCTCGTCCCTTGGCTCGTCGCGGCCACCCCGGCCACCACGGCGTCCGCGGCGGCGGCGCTTGCGCTGGCCGTCATCGCCAACTTCAGCTTGCTTCTCCTCGGCGGGCGCGTCTTCTTCCACCTCCTCGACGACCGATTCTTCGACCTCTTCGATTTCCTGATGCGCTTCATCCATGCGCACCGGAGCGCCGGTCACCTTGCGGGGCGCAATGCTGCGCTCAGGGGCGCGCTCGATCACCACCTGCGAGCCGCGCATCTCATCGCTCGACACAATAAACACGGAAATGCCGTAAGCGGTTTCGATGGAGAGAAGATTGTCGCGCTTTTCATTGAGGATATAGGCGGTCACTTCCGGATGACATTTCACCGTGAGGTGTTCGGCCTTCCGCGCCATCAAATGCTCTTCAATGGCGCGCAAGACCGAAAGCCCGCACGACGACACCGAACGCACAATGCCGCGGCCCTCGCAATGCGGGCAGGTGCGCGACGAGCCTTCGAGCAGGCCCGGACGCAAGCGCTGGCGCGACATCTCAAGCAGCCCGAAATGACTGATATGGCCCACCTGAATGCGCGCCCGGTCATTTTTCAGCGCGTCTTTGATGCGCCGCTCCACCGCGCGGTTGTTGCGGTTTTCCTCCATGTCGATAAAATCGACCACGATCAACCCGGCGAGATCGCGCAGGCGCAACTGCCGGGCAATCTCATCGGAAGCCTCAAGATTGGTCTTGAGCGCCGTATCCTCGATATTGTGTTCGCGCGTGGCTTTGCCCGAGTTGATGTCGATGGCCACCAGCGCTTCAGTCTGGTTCATCACCATGTAACCGCCAGACGGCAGCGTCACATGCGGCGTAAAAAGACTGTCAAGCTGGGTCTCGACCTGCGAACGCGAGAACAGCGGCCTTGCGTCCTTGTACAGCTTCACGTTCTTGGCGTGGCTCGGCATCAGCATTTTCATGAAGTCTTTGGCTTCGCGGTAAGCCGCTTCGCCCTCGACCTGCACCTCTTCCACATCCTTGGTGTAAAGATCGCGGATGGCGCGCTTGATCAGGCTGCCTTCTTCGTAGACAAGGGCCGGGGCCTGCGACGACAAGGTGAGATCGCGGACACTTTCCCACATGCGGATGAGATAGTCATAGTCGCGCTTGATCTCGGTCTTGGTGCGCTGGGCGCCTGCGGTGCGCACAATCAATCCCATGCCTTGCGGAATTTCAATGTCGCGCGCCACTTCCTTCAGGCGGCGGCGGTCTCCAGCATCGGTGATTTTGCGCGATATGCCGCCGCCGCGCGCGGTGTTCGGCATCAGCACGCAGTAGCGCCCGGCAAGAGACAGATATGTAGTGAGCGCCGCGCCCTTGTTGCCGCGCTCTTCTTTGACCACCTGCACCAGGATAACCTGGCGGCGCTTGATCACTTCCTGGATTTTGTAAACCCGGCGTTGCGGGCGGCGTTTGCGCTGGGGAACTTCCTCCAGCGCATCTTCGGCGCCAATCGATTCGATCTTGCGGCTCTCGGGATTTTCCGCGACAACTTCGATCTCATGCTCAGCCGTCTGCTCAGGCGCGTGATCGTCAGACTCAGCTTCGGCTTCAACCGGTTCAGAAACTGTGGACTCTGGATGGTCGCCGTTCAGGGGCTCTTCGCGGACATCGCGGTGATGATCGTCATGGCCGTTGTCGTCATCTTCGTTATGGGCGGCGGCTTCATCTTCTTCCTGCTCGCGGATCAGGGCCTGCCGGTCCGCCAGGGGAATCTGGTAATAATCCGGGTGGATTTCGGCGAAGGCCAGAAAGCCATGCCGGTTGCCGCCATATTCAATGAAGGCTGCCTGCAATGACGGCTCAACGCGCGTCACCTTGGCGAGGTAGATATTGCCTTTCAGTTGTCTGCGCGAAGCGCTTTCAAAGTCGAATTCTTCAATTCTTGTACCGCGCACCACAACAACGCGGGTCTCTTCCGCATGTGTGGCGTCGATGAGCATCTTGCTGCCCATGGTGTCATATCCTTTGTGGGGCAAGCCCTTGGGCGCGCGATGACATATGGCGCAAAGCCCGCCACGGAATCAATCCGGTAGCCGGGGGGCGCGCTCATCGTCGCTGGGTTCATGCCTGTGATTTCCAAGTGTTTCAGCCACATGGCGGAAACGGTTAAACGCATCGTTCAGCAGGACGGTCCTGCTTTTTAGTGGCTGGGTCCCTCGGAGGGCTCAGCCAAAATCTGACTCCCTGCCAGGTGCGATCGCAGAATCACAACACCGACTTCCGGGTGACCTTGGCCTTTTAGGTCGCACCCGCCAGCATTGCAAGCGGCTTGGTTTTTGTGGGAAGGAGGGCGATGACTGAAATTCTCAACCTTGCAATGCCGTTCTTCGGTCTGATCGCCCTGGGCGTGCTGGCCACAAGGTTCTGGCGCGCGGGCGAGGAGGGCCTGGCCTGGATCAATATTTTCGTGATCTACTTCGCGCTGCCCGCGCTGATTTTCGTGGTGATCGCCGCCACGCCGTTTGAAAAACTGGTGGACTGGCCTTTTGTCACAGCCACCACGGGTGTCACCGTCATTGTCTTTTTGGGCGTGTTGCTGGCCTCCATGCTGGTTCTGGAAACGCCTTTCAAGCGCGCCGTGCTGCAAGGCAGCGCGGCCAGCTACGGCAATGTGGGCTATATGGGCTTGCCGCTGGCCATCGCCTTTTTTGGCCCGGAAGCTGCCGTGCCCGCAGCCCTGATTTTCTGTTTTGATTGCACAGTGCAGGCGACGCTGACAGCCTTTTTGGCCACGCTTGCGCATGGGAAAAGCGAGGATGCCCATTGGGGCGCTGTGGGTTTGCGCATATTCAAACAGGTCTTCACCCATCCCTTTGTCGTCGCCGCAATTTTGGGCGCGGTGGCCTCCGCCCTCCAGTTCAAGCTCCCCAGCGCCATCGGCACACTGCTTGAGATGCTGATGAAAGCCGCAGGCCCCGCCGCGCTTTTTGCGCTGGGTGTCACAGTAGGCATGCGAAAATTCGCAGGCGTTGGCCGCGACCTGCCGTTGATCGTCATCGCCAAAACCATCCTCCAACCAGCGCTCGCCTATCTTGTGATCCGCCAAATTCCCGGCCTCGACCCCATGTGGCTGCACGTCGCCGTGATGATGGCAGCTCTCCCCACCGCATCAAACGCCTTCATCTTCGCGACCCAATACCGAACCTTCATCGAAGGCGCCTCAACCTCGGTGATCGTCACCACAGCAATTTCAGCCATCACCGTGCCCGCGATTGTGTATCTGATCACAACCGGCATGATCCCATAAGCGCCCTTTCTTCCTTCTCCCGCAAGGGGAGAAAGGCAGTAGATTTATCACTTGCCAGCATCGCCACTATCCCCCCAACCCCCGCTTCATCACATAGCGCCGCAACGGCCCAAAACGCGCCAGCGCCGCAATCCCCGTCGCCCTGACGCCCTCCAGCGGCATGAATCCCGACAGTAGCGAGCGGTTCATCAGGTCGATCACCTGCTGGCGGGGCTGCACATCGCGCCGCCGCGCGGCATCGTAAGCGGCCAGCACATCGCCAGAACCGGGATCACCCTGCCCACGCATGAATTCCACAGCATCGCTGGCATCGCGCAGTGACATATTCAATCCTTGCGCGCCAATGGGCGGCACCACATGGCCCGCTTCGCCCATCAGCAAGGTGCGGGCTTTGGCGAATTCCCGCGCCACCAGCCCCTGCATGGGAAACGCCTTGCGGGGGCCAATAACAGAAATGAGACCCAAGGCTCCATGCGTTGCAATCTGGATCTCCGCCGCCAGTTCAGCATCCGCCATTGCCATCAACTCAGCCACCCGCGCCGGGCGCTCCATCCACACAAGACTCGAACGCCGCCCCGGCATCGGCACCGTGGTGAAGGGGCCGGCAGCCTTGTGATATTCGGTGGAAACCCCGTCGTGGTCTTGGGAATGCGCAAAGCTTGTGGCCAGCGCCATCTGGTCATAACTCCAGGCATTAGTGGCAATCCCCGCCGCCTCGCGGAGCACCGATTCCCAGCCATCCGCAGCCAGCGCCACGCGGCCCGTAACGGCCCCGCCCGCAAGCTTAACCGTGATCATGGCATCCGCCACCGCAGCGCCAACCACCCGGTCATCGATCATCCTTACGCCAAGCGCCAATGCGCGCTGCCGCAGGGCCGGTAGAAGCAAGGCCAGCGGCACATTCCAGCCAAACACTTCCTCGCCAATCTCGTGGGGGTCAAAGGTGATGTCGGGCGCCTTGAAACTCGCACCTGTGTCATCAACCAGGCGCAAGCGCCGGAGCGGCGCTGTCTGGTTGGTCAGCGAAATTCCCACTCCCTCCAGCAGCCGGATCGCAGGCTGCAACAGCGCCACAGTGCGGGGATCATCCATATTGGAAATCCCACCCGTCACCAGCACCACCTTCCAGCCATCAAACGCTGCAAGGCAAGCCGCCGCCAGGCCTGCGGGGCCAGCGCCTGCAACAATCACATCGCAGTCACTCATGCAGGGGCGAGCGCTGTCTTCACCATGCTGTCGCGCTTGGCGAACGCCGCATGAAAAGCAGCGAGCTTTGGCCGGCCTTTGCGCCAGTCAAGCGCGTCCAGCCGGTAATCCAGATAAGACAGCACCACGCCAACCGCGATGGATCCAGCGGAGATGTCCGCGAGTGCTGCCTGCCAATTGGCCTCCAGATCATCAAGGGCCGCAGTGATGCGGGTGGTGGTGCGGGCGATCCAGTCCGGCCAGCGCAATTCCGCAGGCCGCTCCGCCGTTTCATAGCGATAGCCCACAGCCGCATCGCCCAGGCCCTGGCCCAGCGCCAGAAGGGTGAGCACCTTGAAACGCTTCACCCCGTCATCAGGAATAAGCGTTGAGTTGCCCGCGACATGGCAGAGATATTCAATGATCACGCGCGAATCATAGAGAGGGTGCGAATGATCCGTCTCCAGCACCGGAATCTTGCCAAGAGGTGAGAGTGCGGTGATCTTCGGATTGGCCGTGGTTAAATGCACCCGCTCAACTACATGCTCAATGCGCCCTCCAACGCCCGCCTCATGCCCCACCACCAGCGCCATGCGCACGAAGGGTGAAATGGGGCTGCCGTAAATTTTCATAATGATCCTCCTGTTAATTTGATTGGCTGGAACTTCAATAGGCCCGCGCCACGCAAAAATCGACGGCTTCCAGCAAGGCCTTCTTCCACTCGGTGTCCGGGAAAATCGCCAGCGCGTCGCGGGCGATGTCGCCGTAGTGGGCGGCGCGCTCGACGGTGTCGGAAAGGGCTTTGTGCCGGTCCATCAGCTTTCGCGCATAGACCAGATCATCAGCGGTTTGGTCGCCATCTTCCAGAACCCGCTTCCAGAAACTGCGTTCCTCAGTGGCGCCGCGCCGGTAAGAGAGAACAACTGGAAGGGTGATCTTGCGTTCACGAAAATCATCGCCCACCCCTTTTCCTAACAGATCTTCCGAGCCTGAATAGTCCAGCGCATCGTCAATGAGTTGAAATGCGATGCCGAGATTGCGGCCATAGGATTCAAGGGCGGCCTGCTCATCGCGCGGGCGGCCAGCGATGACACTGCCCACCTCAGCGGCAGCCGAGAACAGCGCCGCCGTCTTGGCGCCAATGACTTGCAAATAAGCATCTTCAGTGGTGGAAAGGTCTTGCGAAACAGAAAGCTGCAGAACCTCGCCTTCGGCGATGACAGATGCCGCCGTGGCCAGAATGCGTAAAGCCTCCAGTGAACCCGTCTCCACCATCATGCGAAAGGCCTGACCGAGGAGATAATCACCTACCAGAACGCTGGCCTGATTTCCCCAGATCACCCGCGCCGCCTGCTTGCCGCGCCGCAGATCGCTTTCATCCACCACATCATCATGCAGCAAAGTGGCGGTGTGCATGAATTCCACTGCTGTTGCCAGTTTCAGATGGTGATCGCCGCCATAGCCGCACATTCTTGCCGCAGCCAGAGTCAACATCGGGCGAATGCGCTTTCCGCCGGAGTTGATCAGATGCCCGGCCAGTTCCGGGATCAACTCCACATGGCTCTGCGCGCGCGCCAGGATAGCATCGTTGACACGGTCCATGTCAGGCTGAACGAGCTTGACCAGGAGATCAAGACTGGCGCGCTTTTCACTGCCTGCGCCTTCGAAAGGGATGACGACTCCCATGGGGCCACCTTGTTGAAAGTTCTGATCCCCACAGATAGCCCGGTATTGGCCATGGACGCCAGCCGCTTTCAATGCCAAGATTGCCGCACCTTGACCCAGAACGAGATTCTGAAATCGTGAACCAGGAAACGTCCGAAACCCAAGTGCCCCCCACCCTGACCGAAGATGCGTTTCTGGACGGCAAACTCCGGATTTTGCAGCCGGAAAAGGGCTACAGGGCGGGTATAGACGCGGTGTTTCTTGGCGCAACCGTTTCCAGCCAGCCGGGCGAGAAACTGTTCGAATTGGGGATTGGCACCGGCGTTGCCTCTCTCTGCGCGCTCACCCGCAATCCGCTTCTGTGGGTGACCGGCGTTGAGGTAGCTGGGCGCTACGCCATGCTGTGCTCGGAAAATGCCGAACGCAACGGCTTTGCCGACCGCGTCCGCGTCATTCATGCCGATGTTAAAGAGGTGCTGCGCCGCGACCTTGCGACCATGCCGGAGCATGAAACATTTGACCACGCCATTGCCAACCCGCCATTCTACGATGAGGATAAAACTACCGCATCGCCAAATCTCCTGAAAGCCCGAGCTAATGCCTTCAAGGCTGGCGATCTGGAGGTTTGGATCAAAGCCATGCATGCCATGCTGCAACTGCGCGGCACCATGGCGATTGTTCACCGGGTCGACGCGCTGGGCTCGCTGCTCCACAGCATGACAGGCCGCTTTGGCGATATCCGCATCGCGCCCCTTTATGTCCGCGAGGGCACTGTCGCCTCACGCGTGATTGTGCAGGGGATCAAGGGATCAAAAGCGCCGATGCAGCTATTGCGCGGCCTTGTGCTGCATGACGAAACTTCGAATTTCACGGCGCAAGCCAACGCCGTCCTGCGCGAAGGCGCTGCCTGGCCGTTGCGCTGAGCCGCCACAGCACCTATCTGAGCGCGATGGCCAAATCCTCCTTCTTCGCCCGTCTCATTCCCTTGCGGTTTCGGAAATCCGCGCCCCTGGTGCATTTGGTGCGCCTGCATGGCGCCATCGGCATGGGAACGCCGCTCCGGCCAGCGATCACCGCCAAGGACTATGACGATGTTTTGGAGAAAGCCTTTTCGCGCAAAGGCATTGCGGCGGTGGCGCTGGCAATCAATTCGCCCGGAGGCTCGCCCGTCCAATCGGCGCTGATCCATTCCCGCATCCGGGCGCTGGCGGAGAAGCACAAGGTGCCAGTTCTGGTGTTTTGTGAGGATGTAGCAGCATCAGGCGGCTATTGGCTTGCTTGCGCAGGCGATGAAATCTATGCCGATGACAGCTCCATTGTTGGTTCAATCGGCGTCATCGCTGCGGGCTTTGGCTTCGTCGAGGCCCTGAACAAGCTTGGTGTTGAACGCCGGGTTCATACCTCTGGCGACAACAAATCCATCCTCGATCCCTTTCAGCCGGAGAAAAAGGAGGATGTCGACCGCTTGCTGTCGTTACAGGCCGACATCCATCAATCCTTCAAGGCGCTGGTGCGAAAACGCCGCGGGGCAAAGCTCAATGGCGATGAGGCGGAGTTGTTTTCCGGTGCCTTCTGGACAGGGCGTCAGGCGCTGGAGCGCGGCCTCATTGATGGCATCGGCCATATTCATGCCGTATTGGAAGCCAAATTTGGCGATAAGGTTGTGATCAAGGCCATTGCCGCCTCGCAAGGCTGGGGTCTGAAGCGGCTGGGTTTCGGCGCTGGTGTGGATATGATTGAGACAATGGAAACACGTGCAATGTGGTCCCGTTTCGGTTTATGATCGTAGTTATAAAGAGCCAATGGAGGTTCGGATGTTATTTTTGAAGACAGTAATACTCATCGTCGCAGGGGTTTTGACCCTGTTCGCGCTTTCCCGCATGATGGGCGAGTTGAAAACGGTGAAAGTTCAGGCAAAGCCTGATCCCCGTCGCCCCGTCAGGCTTCGCCAGGACCCCCGCACCGGTGTTTATCACCCGGAAGAGTAATTCGTCTTGACCGCGTGATTCCACCCTCCTAGGTTCCGCGCGCATTTACGCGGGAATCTCATGGCTCTCAACCCGTCCAAATCTTTCCAGGACCTCATTCTGACACTCCACAGCTATTGGAGCGGACAGGGCTGTGTGATCCTGCAGCCCTATGACATGGAAGTGGGCGCCGGCACTTTTCACCCCGCCACCACCCTGCGCTCAGTTGGTCCCAAACATTGGGCGGCAGCCTATGTCCAGCCCTCGCGCCGCCCCAAGGATGGGCGCTACGGCGAGAACCCCAACCGGCTGCAGCACTATTATCAATACCAGGTGATCATCAAGCCATCTCCGCCGGATTTGCAGGAGCTTTACTTGGGCTCGCTCAAGGCCATCGGCATTGATTCGTCGCTGCATGACATTCGCTTTGTCGAAGATGACTGGGAAAGCCCAACGCTCGGCGCCTGGGGCCTGGGCTGGGAAGTCTGGTGCGATGGCATGGAGGTTTCGCAATTCACCTACTTCCAGCAAGTGGGCGGACTTGATTGCGCGCCGGTATCGGGCGAACTCACCTACGGCCTGGAGCGCCTCGCCATGTATGTGCAGGGCGTGGACAATGTCTATGATCTCAACTTCAACGGCCTCGAGGGTGAAAAGCGCATCAGCTACGGCGATGTCTTCCTGCAGGCTGAGCAGGAGTTCTCGCGCTATAATTTTGAACACGCCAACACCGAGGCGCTTCTCCGCCATTTCACCGACGCCGAGGCCGAATGCAAGGCGCTGCTTGCGGCAGGCGACAAGCAGGACGCCCACGAACTTGCGCTCCCCGCCTACGACCAGTGCATCAAGGCCTCGCACACCTTCAACCTGCTCGACGCCCGCGGCGTGATTTCCGTGACCGAGCGCCAAGCCTACATCCTCCGCGTCCGCGACCTCGCGAAGGGATGTTTCGAAGCATGGAGCCGGACGGCGGGAGGGTCATCGGCTTGACATTTTGTGAGCGTGGATTATGTATAGTAGCGCAGTTGGGTTGGGCCGCCTTTAGCGGTTCGAGGGAACTATGTGTCCCCCCGGCTGCCTTTTTTTGAGCCCGGTTGATGTACCCGCTCTATCTCGACGATGCAGGCTCTGTGCAGAATGCGTCTGACCGACATTATGTCTTGGCAGGGATCGCGCTGTTTGAGCGCCAGGTTGAATTTCTTGATCGCGCCCTGAACGAACTTGCGAGGTCGATCAGTCCAGACCAGAACTCAGAACTCGAATTTCACGCCAATCACATGCAGACAGGCAGAGGCAAGTGGCGCAAGCTCGGCCACCGGGGAAAGCGAAGACAATTCATGGCCGAAGCCCTGGCGCTTGCCGACAGGCTGCAAGGCAAGTGGTGCCTGTTCGGCGCGGTTGTCGAAAAGAGCGCAGTCTCGCCCGAAGATGCCTCTGAATTCGCCTTCGAGCAGATTTGCTCAAGGTTCGACCAGTACCTTGGGCGATTGCACCGCGCCAACAATACCCAGCGCGGCCTCATCATTCTTGACAAGTCTACGTCTGAAACGAGATTGCAAACGCTCGCCAACGAGTTCCGCCGCAATGGTCATCGCTGGGGTCAGCTCCGCAATATTGTCGACGTGCCATTCTTTGTCGATAGCCGCGCCTCGCGCGCCATCCAGTTCGCCGACATGGTCGCCTATGCGCTGTGGCGCAAGTATGAAAGGGGCGATGACGAGTTCTTCCGCATAATCGAAACCGCGTTTGACGCCGTGGGCGGCGTCAGGCATGGGCTGTTCGTAAAGTCGTTCCCGCCAACTGCAATGGAGATATGATTGAAATGACCAAAGGAAACATCGCCGCGAAACTCCCTATCGTCGTCGAAGTCGAGGCGGGCAAGACCTATTTCTGGTGCGCTTGCGGCGATTCGAAAAGGCAGCCGTTTTGTGATGGCAGCCACAAGGGCACGGAGTTTGAGCCAGTGAAGTTCACCGCTGAGGAGACCGAGAGATCATTCCTCTGCGCCTGCAAGCAAACCAACAATCCGCCCTTCTGCGACAGCACCCACGGAACACTGTAAAAACCACCAATGCCCGAACTTCTTCTCGAACTTCTTTCCGAAGAAATCCCCGCCCGCATGCAGGCGAAAGCGGCGGCGGACTTGCGGGCGCTTGTGACCGATGGCCTGGTTGAGGCGGGGCTCATCTATGAGGGGGCGCAGGCGCATGCGGGGCCGCGCCGCTTGGTGCTTTCGGTTGAAGGGCTGAACGCCAAGGCGGCGGATGTGGCGGAGGAACGCAAAGGCCCCCGCGTGGATGCGCCGCAAGCGGCCATTGACGGGTTTCTGAAATCCACCGGCCTTGAAATCGAAGACCTGAAAATTCAGGACGGCAAGAAGGGCCGCTCCTATATCGCGGTGATCCGCAAAGAGGGCAGGGCGGCGCCTGATGTGATTGCTGAACTCGTTCCTGATGTGATCGTGAAGTTCCCCTGGCCCAAATCCATGCGCTGGGGTTCGGGCACATTGCGCTGGGTGCGGCCCCTGCAATCCATTCTCTGCACGTTTGATGGCGAGGTTGTGCCCTTCACCGTCGGCGGCATCGCCAGCGGCAATATTACACGCGGCCACCGCTTCATGGGCGAACAGCTGATCGAAGCGCGCCGCTTTGAGGATTATGCCCTGATTCTCCACAAGAATTTCGTCATCGTCGATGCAAATGCCCGCGCCGAAACCATCCGCACTGAGGCGCACAATCTTGCTTTCGCGCAAGGGCTGGAGATGATCGAGGATGAGGGGTTGCTTAAAGAAGCCGCAGGCCTGGTTGAGTGGCCCATAGTGTTGATGGGCAGTTTTGATGAAAGCTTCCTCAATGTACCGCCCGAAGTCATCACCACCTCGATCAAGAACCACCAGAAATGCTTTGCGCTGCGCGATGGCAAGACCGGCAAGCTCGCCAACAAATACCTCCTCGTCTCCAACATGATCGCCTCTGATGGCGGTAAGACCATCACCGCCGGAAACAACAAGGTGATCGCCGCGCGTCTCAGCGATGCCAAGTTCTTCTGGGACCAGGACCGCAAGGTGAAATTCGCCGACTGGCTGCCCTAGCTTGATGCCATCACCTTCCACGCCAAACTCGGCAGCCAGGGCGAGCGCGTCAAGCGCATCGAGGCGCTGGCGGGCGAGATCGCCAAAACCATCGGCGCCGATGTCGAGAAGGCCAAACTCGCCGCCCGGCTGTGCAAAGCCGATCTGGTTACCGGCATGGTTGGCGAATTCCCCGAACTGCAAGGCCTGATGGGCCGCTATTACGCGCTGGAC
>JANOTU010000145.1:0-2423 GCA_031416515.1 Hyphomicrobiales bacterium | reverse complement strand
CCCCCACCTCAGGATGAGGGTAGGGGAGTCGCCCTAACCCGGATTTAACCATATTCATGCCACATAGGGGCTTCATAGCCGCCCAAACTCAAGGGGATATTCCATGAACCGTTCCATTCTCAGCCTTGCCGCTGCTTCGTTGCTTCTGGGCGCTTGCGCCACTGATCCCTATACGGGGGAGCAGAAGGTTTCCAATACCGCCATTGGGGCTGGCACAGGGGCCCTGCTGGGGACTGCCGCCGGGGCCATCATCGGCAAGACCACCAAGGCCAAGACCGGAGACGCCATGCTGATTGGCGCGGGGCTTGGAGCGCTCGCCGGTGGCGGGGTGGGCATGTACATGGATAATCAGGAAACCAAATTGCGCCACCGCCTCCAGGGCACAGGCGTTTCGGTCACGCGCGAGGGCGACAATATTGTGCTCAACATGCCCTCCAACATCACCTTCGCCACCGACCAGTCCGACATCAAGCCAAGGTTCTTTGAAACCCTCAACTCGGTCGCCATTGTGCTGGCGGAATTTGACAAGACCCGTGTTGAGGTTGTTGGCCACACCGATGCGGATGGAGCTGATGATTATAATGATGATCTTTCCCAGCGCCGCGCCGCTGCGGTGGCGGAATATCTGACGGCGCAGGATCTCAATCCCCGGCGCTTCAGCGTTGACGGCGCTGGCGAAAGCGATCCCATCGCCTCCAACAAGACCGCTTCCGGCAAGGGCCAGAACCGCCGCGTGGAAATCCAGCTCGTCCCCATCACCAGCGATTCGTGAGTACGGCGCGCTTTACCCTCATTGTTTCTGATCTCGGTCTGGAACCGGCGCAGGACTTGAGCGATGATCCCCGCCTTGAGGCAATGGCCGTCAGCATCAATGAAACGGATGAGCAGGCCTCGCGCTGGGAGGTTGTCGCTTATTTTGCGAGCGAGGCCGAGGCGGCGAAGGCGCGCCTCGCAATCGGCGGTGTCATCGCCAAAGTGCCCGATACCGATTGGGTGAGGAAATCCCTTGAGGGACTGGCCCCTGTTGCCGCGGGGCGGTTTTACCTTCATGGCTCGCATGACGCTGGCCGAAGTGGCGGCATTTCGCTGGAAATTGATGCAGGGACTGCCTTTGGCACCGGCCATCATGGCACGACCGAGGGCTGCCTGCTGGCGCTTGACCAGATTCTGAAACGCAAGCGCCCGCGCCGCATACTCGATGTGGGCTGTGGCACCGGTGTTTTGGCCATTGCCGCTGCAAGGGCCACGGGCCATGCAGCACTGGCCAGCGATATTGACCCTGAAGCGGTGCGGGTAACCAAGCTCAATGCGCGGTTAAACGGCGTTGGCCCACAACTCAAAGCCATCGCGGCGGCGGGGTTGAAAGACCCGCGCATCGCCGGGGCAGCGCCTTATGATCTCATCTTCGCCAATATTCTGGCGCGGCCCTTGGTGGCGCTGGCGCAGGGCCTAGCCCGCATTCTGGAGCCCGGCGGTGAACTCATCCTGTCTGGACTGACGCTTGATCAGTGCCGCTGGATCTTGGCCGTTTACCGCAACCATGGTTTGACGCCACGCGCCAAAATCACCCGCGGCAACTGGGCGGCCCTGGTGCTGACAAAAAAAGCGCCCGGACGGTTCAAGGTCCGAGCGCTGGCAAAAGCCTGAAACATTCAGGCAGGCCGGGTTTGGCTTACTTGCCCCAGACCATCCGATTGATGTCGGAGCGCTTCACGCCGATGTCGGCGAGAAGGCGGTCATCAAGCTGTGAAAGCTGTCTGGCGGCGCGGCTCTTGGCGAAATAGCCCTTCATGCGGCCCAAAAGGCCGGTTCCAAGGCTCATGCCTTCATTGCGAACGGCCTCGCGACCGTAGGTGATGGTGTTCGTGGTCATGTCATGTCTCCTTTTCTTCATCTCTCAAGCTGGCCTGCTCTCGCCGGTCACAAACCTTCGAGGTACCATTTCATTGTGCATTGCACTCTATCCTCTCTCATGTAATCTACCTCAAGGAAGTTTCAAAGAGGCCAATTTGTCATCTCGCATTGCGATTAATGCATAGCTTGGTTCTGCCCGCGTTCAGCGGAGATGTTTCGAATATATCTTTGAAATATTGCAGTTTTAAGACAATAACCGCCACATACTCGCCACAAACATGAAGAGAATGTTAACAAAGCTTTCTGCACAAAGACACAGAATCCAGCTTTTTTTCATGCAATTTGTGCATAGATAAATCTAAAACTATTTTTGCAACGCAGCACAAAAAAATGCCCGGCCAATTGGCCGGGCACAGACGGTAGAAGCGATCTAACCGGTGTTTACGAAGCCTGGAGATTTCCAGCCGAGCTCTTGCCCGTGCGCTTGTCGGTTACGACCTCGAATGAGACCTTCTGGCCTTCCTTCAACGAGCGCAAGCCCGCGCGTTCGACAGCGGAAATATGAACAA
>JANOTU010000144.1:0-2914 GCA_031416515.1 Hyphomicrobiales bacterium | reverse complement strand
GCTCTCACTTCCTCACCCTGAGGTGCGAGCGCCTACGCGAGCCACGAAGGGCCCACGGTAAAGAACTGCACCCGTCCTTCGTGGCGCGCAAGGGCTCGCTCCGCAGGATGAGGGTTGGGCGGTGCCGCGAAATATGGCTGATCCGCTTGGCCTTCGCGCAGTTTACTGAATCGCCTTGTACCCGCAACACCGCCAATTGACGGAGCTGCCCGGATTGCGCAAAGGTGACTGCATGAATATTGCGCCCCCTCGCGGCATCGCGGTTGTTGATGTCGGCGCCACCAATTCCAAGGTGGTGCTTTTTTCCCCTTCTTGCGAAGTGGTGGCCGAGCGCAAGATGGCGAGTGTGCATGTGGAGGGCCCGCCCTACCGGCATATCGACCCTGAGCCGCTGCTTGAATTTTTGCGCCAGTCATTGCCGGAACTCAATGAAATCCTGCCCATCGATGTGGTGGTGCCGTGCGCCCATGGCGCGGCGCTGGCCTGCCTTGCCAACAATGGCAGACTGGCTTTGCCGGTGATGGATTATACCGCCGAGCCGCCGCCAGACATCATAGAACAATACCGGAAAATCATGCCGGGGTTTGACGAGGTGTGCTGCCCGCTTCTGCCCATGGCGCTGACCCACGCCCTGCAGCTCTACTGGCAATCCCAGGCGCAGCCCCAGGACTTTGCCAGGATCAAGACAATAATCCCGTGGATTCAATATATTGGCTACCGGCTTTCGGGCCGGGCGGTGACCGAGATCACCTCGATGTCGTGCCAGACGCAGCTTGTCGATGTGGTCCACGGCGGGCCCTCCTCGCTGGTGCGCCGCCAGGGCTGGACCCGGCTGTTCCCGCCCATGGTCAAGGCCTGGGAGGTGATCGGGCTGATCAATGCGGAGTTCGGCATTACCGCCAAGGTGCTGGCTGGCATTCATGATTCCTCGGCCAATTATGTGCGCTATCTCTCTGGCGGGATTGAGAAATTCACGCTTCTTTCCACCGGAACCTGGATCATTATCTACAATGCCGCAGCCAGGATTGCCGACCTTGAAGCCGACTTTGATTGCGCCAGCAGCACCGATATTTTTGGGCAGCCCATTGCAACATCACGGTTTTTTGGCGGAAAAGAATTCGAGGTTCTGGCTGGCGATGCGGCGGACGCCACACCCAGCCTCGCCGCCGTGGCCCGGCTGGTGACCCGCGGCACCATGGCGCTGCCCTCGTTCACCGGCTCTGCTGGGCCGGTTCCGGGCTCTGAAAACAAGGGACTGATTATCGGACAAGCGCCTGAAAACGCAGAGGAAAAATCCTCTCTTGCGGCGCTCTATTGCGCCCTGATGGTGGCCGAACAACTGGACTTGGTCTCGTCGCGCGGCGCCATCATTGTCGATGGACCCTTTGCCCAGAACGAGGTTTTCCTGGGGGTCCTGGCCAGGCTTCGGGCGGGGCAAAAGCTTCAGGCCTCGGAACTCCGCGATGGCACCGCCGCCGGCGCTGCCTGCCTGGCCTTGATGCGGGGCACCAGTCTTCCCAGCATCGCATTGAAATTGCGTGATATTATTCCCTATGATGTGCCCGGTCTGGCGGCCTATCGGGAAACCTGGCGAAACACATGAAGCCTTGCGGGGTGAGCTAGCGAGGCCTAAAACACCTGAAAATTCCTCAGAGGAGCGGCAAATGGTCAAGGAAATCGGGCATTTTATTGGCGGCAAGCATGTCAAGGGCACCTCGGGGCGCTTTGCCGATGTGTTCAATCCCAATACCGGCGAGGTGCAGGCCCGGGTGGCGCTGGCCTCCAAGCAAGAGCTGCGCCAAGCGGTTGAAAATGCCAGGGAAGCCCAAGTGGCATGGGCCGCCAGGAATCCGCAATTTCGCGCCCGCATCATGATGAAGTTTGTTGATCTCGCCAACAAGCACCGCGAGGAACTGGCCACTCTCATTTCCATGGAGCATGGCAAGACCATTCCCGATGCGCTGGGAGACTTGCAGCGCGGCGTCGAAACCGCTGAATTTGCGTGTGGCATCCCGCATTTGCTGAAAGGTGAATATACTGATAGCGCAGGCCCGGGGATTGACATGTACTCGATGCGCCAGCCCCTGGGCGTGGTGGCTGGCATCACCCCGTTCAACTTCCCGGCGATGATCCCCTTGTGGAAATGCGCGCCGGCAATTGCCTGCGGCAATGCCTTCATCATGAAGCCTTCCGAGCGCGATCCGTCCTGCCCCATGCGCCTTGCCGAACTCTTTATCGAGGCGGGTTTACCTCCCGGAATTCTCAATGTTATCAATGGCGACAAGGAGGCGGTGGACGCCATTCTCGATGACCCGGACATCAAGGCCGTGGGCTTTGTGGGTTCCACGCCGATTGCCCATTATGTCTATTCCAGAGCGGCGGCGGCGGGCAAAAGGGCGCAGTGCTTTGGCGGTGCCAAGAACCACATGATCATCATGCCGGATGCCGACATGAACCAGGCGGTGGATGCCCTCATTGGCGCTGGCTATGGCTCGGCGGGGGAACGCTGCATGGCAATTTCGGTAGCGGTCCCCGTGGGCGAGGCAACTGCCAATGCCCTGATGGAAAAGCTAATTCCCCGGGTTGAGGCGCTGAAAATCGGCCCTTCCACCGACCGCGAGGCCGATTATGGGCCGCTGGTCACCGCCCAGGCGCTGGAGCGGGTCAAGGGCTATATCGACATTGGCCTCGAGGAGGGCGCCACTTTGGCGGTTGATGGCCGGGGCTTCAAGATGCAAGGGTTTGAGCACGGCTATTTTCTCGGCGGATCACTTTTTGACAATGTTACCAAGGACATGCGGATCTACAAGGAGGAGATTTTTGGGCCGGTCTTGTGCGTGGTTCGCGCCAAAACCTATGCGGAAGGGGTGGGGCTGGTCAACGATCATGAATATGGCAACGGCGTCGCCATCTA
>JANOTU010000143.1:0-3170 GCA_031416515.1 Hyphomicrobiales bacterium | reverse complement strand
GTCCTTCGAGGCTCGCGCAAGGGCGCGAGCGCCTCAGGATGAGGGTTTGGGAAGTCGCCTTATTTTGTGTTTTTCTTGATGATGATCTTGCCAGTCAACTTGCCGTTGCTGCTCGAAGAGCTGCTGGAGCTGGAGCCGCTGGTGGAAGTGCCGCTGGTGGAAGTGCCCGACGACCCGCCGGTGCTGGCATGGGCGGAAATGGTCAGAAGGGCCGGGGTAACATACGCAGCGGCAGCAATTGACCCAAAACGGAGCAGGGCGGTGCGGCGGGAAAGGGGGGAATTGTCTGACATTTTAGTCTCCTTGTGGTTGGGGTTCAGGTTCTGTATTTCGTGCCACCTTGTTGGCATGATCAGAACATACCCCACCCCGGCTGACAGAAGGCTGACGAGGTCTGTCAGCGTTCTGTCAGTTTCAAGGCTACATTTTCGAGGGATCAATGCCGTTGATGGTCACAGTCCCTGCCGCCGTGCTCTCAATCTTCCACACCGAATTGCCATTTCCGTCCTGCTTGGCCATGCCCTTGGCTGCGATCAGGGCGGCAACCCCCTGCTGCAGCCCCATTTCAGGCGGCGCCGCCTGCAGCGCTTCCATCACCTGATCGAGGCCCTTGGCGGTGACAGTCGCCTGTCCTGCGGGCAGGGCCGCCGGACCTGCTGTCATGCTGCCTTCAAAGCCCAGGGTGAGGATTTCGCTGCTGATCTTGCCGGGTTCGAGCGTGATCTTCACCGTGCCATTGGGCAGAAACGCCTTCATCAGCGGCGCCTCAAGCTCCGGCTTCAATGGCGGGTCGGCGGTAAAATCAAGGTTGTCCAGCATCAGCGCCGCCGGGGCCGCGGCATCATAACCCGAGACATTGAAGCCGAGGTTGAATTCCGTGGGCACCAGCTTGGCGGCCCAGGGCGGCACCAGGCCCGGCGGCAGGGTAAGGCCCGAAACCGAAACGTTTTCACCGAACAGGCCGTCCTTGATGATGCCGCTCAGCGACAGGCCAAAGCTGGCCTTGGCGATACCAACCGGGCCAAATGGCGTTCCCGCCGCGATTGTGTCGGCTGTGCCGGTGGCTGACATGCTGTCAAACAGCGGCAGTCCGGCCCGCAGTAAACTCTTGATCTCAGCGCCTCCCGCCATGATTGCTTCGGGCGAGGGGTGCGCCACAAACCAGGCCAGCAAGCCCATGACAGGCTTTACCTGCAAGCCCTTGACAGTGGCATCCTGGCTCATCTTGGCCATGGTCACGCTGATATCCATCGGCGGTGTCGCGCCGCCGGGACCAGCTGGCACGCCGACGGTCTGGGCGATGCCCGTCATCTCCATGCGCGTCGTGCCGTCAACGCCGCTCGCTGCCGCCGACATCGCGGTTTCCATGTGAATGCTCTTGACCGCAAGAGCCGAGCGCGATGGGCCGGATCCGGGCATCGTGGTGGTCTGGTCCATGGCGACATCGGCGAAATCAGAGGTGGAACTGGCGAAGGCGGCGATGGCCTCGTCGAAAACGCCGCTGCTGCGATAGGACCCCACTTTCACCGTCATGTCGAAGGCGCCCGGCACCTGGATGACCAATGAGAAGGGCTGGTCCTGGGTCACCAGCCATTTGCCGCCGCCCTGTTCGGCGATTTTCATGGCCAGGGGGGTGATGCTGGCGGCGAAATCTTTGCTCGGTGCCTTGGCGAAGTAGGGTGCCAAATCGAGCCTCACATCATAGGCCTCGCCAGCGGGCGCCACGCTCAGGACGCCGGGAACGTCACCGAGATAGGCCTGAAACACCGCGGTCAGGCGCTGCGCCCCTTCCGGCGTTGCGCTTGCCGCCAGGGCCGGCGCGCTGGCCGAGACAAGAAATACAAAAGTTGCGAGGCTGGAACGGAGTGTCATGTGGCGCTGTCCTTCATTTGGCTATGGCGCGCAAACAAGCATTGGAAACATCTTTGGTCAACCTGCATTTTCCGCCACAATGAGGCCGTGAATTCGCCGTGGCGTCGGCCTTTGCTGCCGGGGCCCCAATTGGAGGAACCATCATGCGCCTGCGCCTCGCCGCTGTCATTCTCGCCGCCACATCCTTGTCTCCCGCCTTTGCCGCGCAAATAACCGCTAATTCCCGCGTCGATGCGGTCACCGTCTTCCCCTCCGGCGCGGAAGTTACGCGCTCGGCTGAGCAGCGAATCGAGGCTGGCGAGCACACGCTCATCTTCGACAATCTGCCTGGCGACTTGGGCCCCGAGACCATTCGCGTCGAGGGGACTTCCGCAGCTCGGATCGAGATTGGCTCGGTTGATTCGCGCCTGGCCCATGTTTCGTCCGCTGACATTGATGCGCGCCGCAAGGCGCTGGAGGCTGACCAGCAGCGCCTGCAGGATGAGCGGGGCGCGCTTGACCAGGCCATCGCCGATGCCGAATACCAGAAGTCCCTGATGCAGCAACTTGCCAGCAATGCCTTTGCGCCGCCGCCCAAGGACAGCGAGACGAAAAGCTTCGGCGCAGCTGATCTGGGCCAGTTGCTCGATCTCGTGGGGGGCAAGCTGCAAACGCTTTCAAAGCTCGTGCTTGATGCAAGGGTGCGCCAGCGTGAGCTTGACCAGCAAATACAGGATGTCGCCAACCACATGGCCCAGCTTGCCCCCCAGGGTCAGGCGCGCATGACGGTGACCGTGCATCTCGTAGCGCCGACGCCAGCTGTTGGCACCTTCCGCCTCAAATACCGCGTCGCCAATGCCGGCTGGCGGCCCATCTATGATGCAAGGCTGGTGTCGCCGGAAAAAGACCAGGTGGCGAAAATCGAATTGGTGCGCCGCGCCGATGTCATGCAGGGCACCACCGAAAACTGGGACAATGTGGCCCTCACCCTGTCAACCGCAAGGCCTGTGGGCGCCACCGCTTCGCCTGATATATTTCCGCAGGATCTTGGCGGCTTCGCAAGGGCTCGCGCCGAAAATTCTGCCCTTTCACAAGACGCGGCAAAGTCAGTGGCACCCGCAGCGCCCCTTTTAGAATCTCTTGCCGATGGAGAATTGAAGAGGAAAGAGGACGATCAGCGCATCGACCAGTTGCAGGCCCAGGTCGAGATCGCCGGCTTCCAGGCGCTCTATGCCATTCCGGGCCGCGTGTCGGTTGACAACACTGGCACCGCCAAGAAAGTGCGGATCTCCACTGACGCGCTGGATACAAAACTCTCT
>JANOTU010000142.1:0-4832 GCA_031416515.1 Hyphomicrobiales bacterium | reverse complement strand
GCGCCACTGCCCGCAGCGTCATCGGGCCCTTTCCCAGCCATGGCTTTGAGAAGGTCAAGGCGCTTGGGGCCAAGACTTTGTAGACCGATTCACCGAAACAAGTCAGCATGAGACCCGGTCGCGGCCAATTCGATGAAGTCTTCGCTGATGTCATAGATCAAGAGCCAGTCTGGTTCGATGTGACATTCCCAGAAGCCGAAATAATCGCCGCTCAATTTATGTGGGCGGCAACGGTCGGGCAATGGTGTGCCTTCCAGAAGCAGAGCTATGATCGTTTCAAGTTTTCCGGGGTTCTGTCCGCGTTTGAGGACACGCTTGTAATCCCGCCTGAAGCGTGTCGATTGAATGATCTTCCGCATTCACGCCGATCAGTCGTTCAAATCAACCATGAGGTCTTTGACACTTTTGAATTTTTTCGCGGACTTTCGAAATTCGGCGTTTTTAAGCTCCCGCATTGCCGTGAGCGTTTCATCTTTGGGGATTTTCAGCTCAAGGGGAATGCCGCGATGCCGAACCACCTGTTTATAGAAAAGCGTGATTGCCGTGGTGGCATTCATGCCCAGGGCCGCAAGGATCTTATCCGCCTCCCGCTTGAGGCGGGGTTCCATGCGGGCTTGAACGGTTACGGTCTTTGTCATGATGGGCGTAACTGTAGTGCAATTGAATTACAGTATCAAGGTGACGCAACTCACCGCCCCCCGTCATACTCATGTGCCTCGTCAATGCTGGCTTGTTGTGGCCGCGGTCGATGATGAAGTCGTGGCCTTTGGGTTTGCGGGTTATGGCTTCGTCGATGGCATTGGCCAAAAGTTCGTTGCCTTCGGAGGCGCGCAACGGGGCGCGCGGAGGATGACCGGTTGGCTGGCGACCTGCGGCAGGGCGGGCAGCACTCTCCATCTGGCGCACAGGCCTGCGATCAGCACCGCCGTGAACTCGCCCCGGATCAGCACGATTTCGCCCACCGGCAGGCTGGCGTCGACAATTTTTACGCAGGTATCATTGATGACAAAGCAGAACATGGCGATGACCATATAGAGCCCGGAAATTTGGTGACACCGGAAATTTAGAAATTTGGTGAGAAATTTGTAACGAGATTTGGAAATTTGGTGACACGCGAGCGAAATTTGGTGACAGGCACTTAATTACCTTAATCATGACGAATTCAGACCGCCTGAAATAAAGAAGTGCCTGTCACCGTATTTCCTGCTGGGCTTTTTCGAGTCGATGAATTCTTAATCGCGGATTTTGGGTGTCACCGAATTCTCAATTCGGGGTTCACCAATTTAAATCGGTGACACAAGGACCAGTCACCGCAATTCCCAGTCACCGCAATCCCGTGGCTATTCTTGCATTCACGCTAATTCAGGGACACAAGGTCCAGTCACGGTATTTACTGGGGATGATCCGGACTTCGGCGCTCTTCGCCGCGCCGAGGGGCATGGTCGGCCGCTGGGATCGCTGGCAGAAGTCTGCAAAAATTGGTTCCTTTTATGTTCCAATCACGCTAGGTTGAGCCTTCGAGCGAATCCGGCCAATGTATAAATGAGCAAGGGGAACTGATGGCACCTTCAATACTTGAATTATGCGCCGGCGCGGGCGGGCAGGCCCTTGGGCTTGAGATGGCTGGTTTCGAGCATGCCGGGCTGATTGAGAATGACTCAGCGGCTTGCAACACGTTGCGCCTCAACAGGTCCAGATGGAATGTCATTGAACATGACTTGTTCCAGCCACTTGATCTTTCACCATTCAAGGGCGTTGACCTGCTGTCAGGTGGGCTGCCTTGCCCGCCGTTTTCTGTGGCAGGCAAGCAATTGGGTGAGCGTGACGAGCGCAACCTGTTCAATGTTGGCATCAACTATGTAGATACAATCCGCCCCCGTGTGGTGATGTTTGAAAATGTAAAGGGTATGCTTGATCCGAGGTTTGCGGATTACCGGGCCTGGATAGACGCCCGACTTCGCAAGATGGGTTATGAACCGGGCTGGAAACTTTTGCATGCGTCAGACTTTGGTGTACCTCAACTGCGGCCTCGGGTTTTGATGATTGCCGTGAAAAAGGACGTTGCGTCCCGCTTTGAATGGCCGAGGAAATTTCAGCCGCCAGTTTCCGTTGGCGACAAACTTTATGACCTTATGAAAGAGCGTGGCTGGAAGGACGTTGATAAATGGCGTTCTAAAGCGAACGCAATTGCCCCGACTGTTGTCGGCGGGTCCAAGAAACATGGCGGCCCCGACTTGGGGCCTACACGTTCACGAAAAGCGTGGGCGGAGCTTGGTGTAGACGGTATAGGCATTCACGATGAAGCACCGTTGCCGGGCTTTAAAGGCATGCCTCGCCTAACTGTCCGCATGGTTGCGCGGCTGCAGGGCTTTCCTGACACGTGGGGTTTTTGGGGCGGCAAGACAGCTCGGTACAGGCAGGTTGGAAACGCTTTTCCACCTCCCGTTGCAAAAGCAGTTGGTGAAAGCGTCTCTGCAATATTGGTGTCAAATTCGCAACGCCGGACAGCCGTGTGATTGGGTAGCGAGCGGGAATGGATAGCACCCATCCAGACTATCCGCTTTTGAAGCAAATCTCTGATTCAATACTAAGCCGGAGCAAGGGGGCTGACGGCCTACGGTTGCATCTGCCTTTGTTGATCGCGGACGCCATCGAATTTGTAATTGATCCTGTCCGGACCGCGCGAACAACGGTTGCCGAACTCGATAAAGTGGAAAAGACGTTTGTTGGACTCAAAATAGAACACTTCTTCAGGGACTTTCTGGACCTGCCTATTGGCATCCGCGATCTTAAAATTGATGGCGTAGACCTCGATATCAAGAACACTGTTGGCGTGACGTGGATGATACCGCAGGAAACTTACAGAAACGAAGAACCATGCCTGCTTATCGCTTCGACAACGAGTGATAACTCATGCAGCCTTGGCTTGATGCTGGCTCGCGATGCATATTTATCAAAACCAAATAGGGACAAAAAACGCGGAGTGAGCAAGGGAGGGCGCGGCAATATATTCTGGATGGTTGAAAACCAGCAGCTTCCCCAAAGCCGCTGGGAAGGTCTGGACATGGAAAGGTTCAGGGAGCTGCGAAAATTGAAGAGCGGTGCAAAGCGGGCCGCCCAATTCTTCAGGGAAAACATGGGGCGGTTAGTTCACCGTTCCGTAGTGCATGCTTTGCTTTTTGACCAAAAAGATTACATGAAACGCCTCCGTGAAAACGGCGGCGCCCGCCACGGCTCGGAATCCAGGTTAACGATCATTTTTGCTGTAGAAGCTCTAGGAGGAATTTGGTATTCCAACTCGCTGATTTCCTTTTGGTTTTGATGCTGCCCTTGGTTTTGTTGGCGCGTATGAGACCGAGGGAGAAACGGCGCAGGGTCGCCATGTTTTTGGCTCCGTGGCCGCTGCGGTAGCGCGACAGATCGTCTTTGAACTCGACATCAAGTTGCCAGTGCATGCTCTCCACCCCCCAATGGCCGCGCGCACCTTCGGAGAGCCGGTCTATGTCGAGGGGTGCTGAGCAGATGAAGTAGCGTGTGTCAGTTGTGCACTTGTCGGGATATTCGGTGCGGTTGACAACCCGCAGCAGGGTTTTAATGTTCTTGAAACCCGGCTGGCTCGAATTGGATTTCTCGCTCCTGATCCAGCTGACATTCTGCGAGGCGGTATAGATACGGGTTTCGATGCGGCCATGGCCCTTCTCGACCGTTGTCTTGGTGATCAGTTCCTTGACCGGTTGCTCTGCGGGCGCAGTGTCACCACGACTTTTGGGATATGCGGGTTCCTTGACCGGTTGCTCTGTGGGGGCTGTGTCGAAATAAGATTTGACCTCAGCCTCGAAGGTGGGATGATTGCCCTTCAGGGCGAGGAGGTAGTCGGCCCCGTGCCCGACGATCTTGTCGGCGATTTCGACCTGGCAGCCCATGGCGTCAATGGTGACGAGGGCGCCCTGGAGCTGCCCGGTCTCGGCCAGATGGTCGAGCACATCCGGAATGGCGGTGATTTCATTGGTCTTTTCCGGCACGCTCAGTTGCGTCAGGGTGAGGTGGGCGTTGGTTGCGTAGGCGCTCAATGTGTGCAGCGCCTTCAGCCCCTTGCGCTTGTCGTGGGTGCGGCGCGACGTCTTGCCATCAATGGCGATGAGATCATGTTGGCCGGGCCACAGCGCCTTGATCCAGCTTTCGAAACAGCATCCAAAGGTCAGGGGATCAACCCGGTTCAGCAGGGTGCGCAACCAGCGGCCGCTGGGGATGCCAAAATAGAAGGGAGCGAAGCGGCGCAGAAAATCCTGATGATGCTCTCCCCAGGCGACGATATCCTCGAAGTCATCGCATGAGGCAATAGTCGCGCAGGTCAGAAGCAACAGAACTTCGGACAGCGGGTAAGCCACCCGCCATGGCTCACGCGCGTCCTCAAGCTTGGAAAAATGCTTCATCAGCAGGGCTATGCGCGCCCGGGGAATCTCATCGTCGGCGAAAAAGCTGGTGGTGTCGTTCATTCTCGTGCTCCATGCGAATCAGAGCGCCGATAGAATCAAAAACCCACTGTCAATGCAAATCCTACTGTTAACCTGACTTCCGAGCCGTGTGGAGCCCGAAGTTCGGTCTTGCTAATGATGCCAGTTTGTACCAAATTCGGTCACAATAGGCCGGTCATCCGGTGGGTGTCGGTTGATATCACATTCGCCCGAGGTGAGGGCCTCAATCTTTGTTTCTGGAACCCCATCGTTTTTCTATGACCGAAAAAGGAAACCTGCGATGAATACAGCACGGACATGGACCCACGCCGCTATCACTGCCGCCTTTGCGATTACCGCCGCTGGAATGTCGTTTTC
>JANOTU010000141.1:0-2093 GCA_031416515.1 Hyphomicrobiales bacterium | reverse complement strand
CATGCGCAATCAACCCTCAGCAACGAGCCGCCTGTTGCAAGGCATCATGTCGGCACCTGAAGCAAGCGAAGCGTCCGCCCGCAGCAAAGCGAGATTTTCGGCCAAAGGCGCGGTTGGAATATTCGGGCGCGCCATCTGCGATTACGCCGATACATCCACCATGGCCCATGTCAGCCCCTTCACCCGCTTCGGCGAGCGCCACGACAGGTGACAAGCCAAAAAGGGTCAGACCGGGCGGACTTCTGTGACTTCCGGGATAAAGTGCCGGAGCAGGTTTTCAATGCCGTGCTTCAGGGTCGCGGTCGAACTGGGGCAGCCCGCGCAGGAACCCTTCATGTTGAGATAGACCACACCTTCCCGAAAGCCGTGGAAGGTGATGTCGCCGCCATCTTGCGCCACAGCGGGGCGCACCCGGGTTTCCAGCAATTGCTTGATGGTTTCCACGATCTCGCCGTCAGCGGCGTCAAAGAATTCTTCGCCGGGAATTTCCACGGTGGCGTCTTGATTCTCCAGAACCGGAGCGCCTGAGAGATAATGGTCCATGATCTGGCCGAGAATCGCCGGCTTCAGATGCTGCCATTCGCCATCGGATTTGGAGACAGTGATGAAATCCTGGCCCAGAAACACGCCAGCCACATTCTTCACCCCAAACAGGCGCAGGGCCAGCGGCGAGTCGGCGGCGGCTTCTGCGTTACGATAATCACGGGTGGAACCAGGCAGCACAGGCTTGCCGGGGATGAATTTCAGCGTGGCGGGGTTCGGCGTGGCTTCGGTCTGGATGAACATGGAGAATACCTCTTGCCCCTATATAGTCCCTTTTAGAATGATTTCAAAGTCACGAAACGATAAAGCCTACAATCTTGCGAACATCGCGCAGAATAGGAGCAGCAATGGCTCTGGCGCGGGCTGAGCCATCGGCGAGCACACCCTCCACATAAGCGGGATCGCCTTGCAGCCGCTTGGCGGCGTCGCCAATGGGGCCGAGCTTGGCCACAGCGAGATCAGCCAGCGCATTCTTGAAACCTGAGAACTGCCCGCCGCCATATTGCGCCAGCACCTTGTCCACGGTCTCGCCCGCCAGTGCCGCATAGATGCCGGTGAGATTGTCCGCCTCGGGGCGGCCCTTGAGGCCTGCCGCTTCCGATGGCAGGGGCTCTGCGTCGGTCTTGGCTTTGCGGATTTTCTTGGCGATGGTGTCGGCATCGTCGGTAAGATTGAGTCGGGAAAGATCGGATGGGTCGGATTTTGACATTTTCTTGGCGCCATCGCGCAGTGACATCACGCGGGTGGCAGGGCCGGTGATGAAGGGTTCCGGTGTTGGAAAGAAGCCGTCCGCAAATCCCGCCGCAGCGATGGCATCGCCGTAATCGAGATTGAATTTGTTGGCGGTGTCGCGGGCAAGCTCCAGATGCTGCTTCTGGTCATCGCCCACCGGCACATGGGTGGCCTTGTAGCCCAGGATATCGGCAGCCATCAGCACCGGGTAGACGAAGAGGCCGACGGAGGCTGCTTCCTTGTCCTTTCCCGCCTTGTCCTTGAACTGGGTCATGCGGTTGAGCCAGCCCATGCGGACAATGCAGTTCATGATCCAGGCAAGTTCGGCGTGTTCGGCCACCTGGCTCTGGTTGAAGATGATGGATTTTTTCGGATCAAGCCCGCAGGCGAGATAGGAGGCGGTGACATCCAGGATCGATTTCCGCAAGCCCGCAGGGTCTTGCCAGACGGTAATGGCGTGCATGTCCACCACACAATAAATGCACTCATGGGTGTCCTGCATGGCAATCCAGTTGAGCATGGCGCCGAGATAATTGCCCAGATGCAGATTGCCGGTGGGCTGCATCCCAGAGAAAACACGCGGAACGAAGGCGGACATTGGTGACCTCATGTGAAAGCCGGGCTTATGCATGTAAAGTTTGGCGCTGAAAAGGGGCTGCTGCTCGCACAGGGCATTCTGTAAACAGTGTCAAGCACCTCAAGCTGCATCATTTTTTCAATTTGTTGGTACAAGAGCAGTGCCGCATACGCTCACTTCCTCACCCTGAGGTGCGAGCCTCGAAGGGCCCGCGGTACAGAACCTGCAACCGTCCTTCGAG
>JANOTU010000140.1:0-3766 GCA_031416515.1 Hyphomicrobiales bacterium | reverse complement strand
TCGGCCTCCGCCGTGGTTTCGGCAAGTGAGCGGTCCAGCAACCGCGCCGCTTCGGGCACGTTCGGGGTCAGCAAATCGGCGCGCGGCAACAGATAGCGGATCATCGCCGCGATGGCATCGCCTTGCAGCAGGGCGTCGCCGGATTTCGCCACCATCACCGGGTCCAGAACCACCGGGCCGGTCCAGCTTTGCAAGGCTTCGGCCACGGCGGCAATCACCGCCGGCGTGGCCAACATGCCGATCTTCACCGCATCAATGCGAATATCCGCCAGCACCGCCGCGATCTGCTGGGCCACCAGCGCCGGGGCCAAGGTTTCCACCGCCAGAACCCCGCATGTATTCTGCGCAGTAATGGCGGTTATCGCACTGGTGCCGTAAACCCCCAGCGCCGAGAATGTCTTGAGATCGGCCTGAATCTCGGCGCCACCACCACTGTCAGAGCCTGCTATTGTCAATGCGGCCTTGGCTTGCTTCATGTCTTTCTCTTTCCAGATGGCATGGAAAATCAGAGAAAGAAGGCCGCGCTGTTGCGCCCTGTCATGCTCCGTTTCCTACGCCGGTATAAGCCGGATCAGGTTCGATGGGTTTGCTTTCGCCTCTCAGTCCTTGCGGACACCCCAACGGAATTAACCTAGTAATAACAACGCCTTTAGCCCGGATTTCTCAGTTAGTGCGTCGGCGCTGAGAATCAGGTAAAGCTATTTTTTAACAAAGACTTAGATATGCTTCAGTTCCTTGGTACTGACAGACTGTAACACAGAACTTTTCGAATTTCTACCCGTCGAAGGCCGAAAAGTGGTGGCTGGTTTCGACGGCGGCGCCATCACCGTTGCTGCGCCGCCGCAATGGCAGCCAGTTCGGCGACATCGCCATCCAGTTTTGCAACCGCCTCCTGAAGAGCCGCAGCGCGCCTGGCACCGGCCAGCGCATGGCCAGCCTGGCGCAGCCGGTCATTCGCGGCCTTGAATTCGCCGGCCTGAAGGCCGTGCCGGATCAACTGCAGCAAGCTCCGCATGAATTTGAGACGCTTGCGCAGCGCATGGGCAGCCAATGCCGAACACTGCCTCAGCGCCAAAGCCTTGAGCGCCCCGCCCGGTAACCGGCCAACTTGATGGACGCCATTTCCACGCTCATAAGTGTCAAAGCATGGCGACTTCCGCCGTCACAATCAATTATTTCGCAAAACCACCGATTAGGGGTTCACATTCCGCCTCACTGTTGCTACATACCCCTTACCCAATAACGCGGGATGGAGCAGCCCGGTAGCTCGTCAGGCTCATAACCTGAAGGTCGTCAGTTCAAATCTGGCTCCCGCAACCAACAAGCCCTCGAAATCGTAGATCGATTTCGAGGGCTTTTTTTTGGCGGCCATGGACTGACTGTCGGGATCAAATCACATCAAATAAATAGAGCAGGATGATAATCGGAATGGGCAATCCTACCAACCAAAGCAAAATTCCGCGCATTTGAGAACTCCTTCAAGGGTGTGACCAAGCAACGCGCCGCGCGGCGAATGGTTCCCGCTGAATTCTTTTTTGGCGCGCCCCGGGAACCATCGAACCGGGCCAGCTTTATACCAGCGCAAACCCCTGCAACAAGGAGACCATCATGACAGTCAAATCACTGGACGACCTGTTTCACGAAACGCTCAAGGACATCTATTACGCCGAACAGAAGCTGGTGCAGGCGCTGCCCAAAATGGCCAAGGCCGCTTCTGCGCCGGAACTTGTGGAGGCCATTGAAGGCCACCTGACCGAAACCAAGGAGCATGTGAGCCGCCTTGAAGAAGTGTTCGCCGCCATCGACCAGAAACCTGTTGCCAAGAAATGCGATGCCATTGAGGGCCTGATCAAGGAGGCCGAGGGCCTGATGGCGGAGATCAAGGACGCCGACACGCTTGATGCCGCCATCATCTCATCCGCCCAGACGGTCGAACACTATGAGATCGCCCGCTACGGAACTCTGGTGGCCTGGGCGCAGCAACTTGGTCTGGATGAGGCCGAGGGCCTGCTTCAAGATACCCTTGATGAAGAAAAAGCCTGTGATGCGGCACTTTCTGAACTTGCCGAAGGTGAACTCAACCAGCAGGCCGCGGCCTGACCCCAAAGGCGTCAGCCCGGCAAAAACCGGGTTGACGCCCTCTCACGCCAGCGCCTTCTCCACCCGCGCTGCCAGGGCTTCGAGCGTGAAGGGCTTGGCGATGACGCCGCCCAATTCCCCGGGAAAATTATCATGGCGGCTGTACCCCGTGGTGAACAACACCTTGAGGCCGGGATGTCGGCGCACAGCTTCTTTGGCCAACTCCTGCCCATTGGTGACGGGCATGACGATATCGGTGAACAGCAAGGCGACATCCGGGTTGGCGTCGAGGAGGGCCAGTGCGGGCTCGGCGCCATCGGCTTCCAGCACCCGGTAACCCAGATCATGCAGCATGTGGGCGCTGAGTTCACGAACACCGGCCTCATCATCAACAACCAGGATAAGCTGCGCGCTGTTGGCTCGCGGCGCCAGGGGATTTTCGTCTGGAGCACGAACCTCAGCACCACGATGGCGCAGCAGATAGATGTTGATGGTGGCGCCTTCACCAAGGCGTGAGGCAATGCTGACATTGCCGCCGGTTTGCGTGACGAAGCCATGCACCTGCGACAGGCCAAGGCCGGTGCCTTTGCCTACCTCCTTGGTGGTGTAGAACGGATCAAAAGCGCGTGCGGCAACTTCGGGCGGCATGCCGATGCCGGAATCGGTGACAGAAATATGCACGTAATCCTGATTGTCCAGCGCCACATTGCTGGTGGTGATGGTCAGCTTGCCGCCATGCTCCATGGCATCGCGGGCATTGACACAGAGATTGAGCATGGCGCTTTCAAGCTGCGCTGGATCGGCCAGTGTCAGCCAGCAATCAGGCGCCAGCCGGGTTTCAACGGCAATGCCAGCGCCCAGGGTGCGGTCCAGCATTTCCGCAAGTCCTTGCACCAGTTTGCTGGCGTCAATGGCTTGCGCTTCCAGGGGCTGCTGGCGGGCAAAGGCCATCAGCCGGCTGGTCAATGCCGCAGCGCGCGTGGCCCCGTCCATGGTGGCGTCGATGAGTTCAGCAACATCAGTGTTGCCAGTCGCAAGGCGCCGCTTGATCAGGCTGAGCCCGCTGGTGATGACGGCCAGCATGTTGTTGAAGTCATGGGCAACGCCGCCGGTCAATTGTCCCAGCGCCTCGATTTTTTGCATCTGGCGCATTTGCGACTCGGCGTATTCGCGCTGGGCGGCGGCGGCGGCGATGCCGCGCGCATGTTGACGGCTGCTCCAGATCCATGCCGCCAGCGACAGCAGCAGCAGCGCCAGGCCGACTGCGGCAGAAATTGCGGCGGCGTAAATCAGGCGTTGCGCGTTGCTCTGGCGCTCATCGTACAAGCTTGATTCAGAGTCCTGCAAATCAGCGATCAGGGCGCGCACCTCCAGCATGCGCGTGCCGGCTGGCGCATCAACGAGGGTCCATTCACCGCGCGCGGTGGTCAGGGTCCGCGGCCCATCCGCGATTCCCACCTGTGCCCCCGGCAGCGGCGTCCCGCCAGCCATGCGGATAACGGTGCCAGTCAATCGCTCGTTACCCAAACGGATGCGACGCGGCCGTGCGGCGAGCGAGTCCGCGCGACTCGTGGAATCGCGTGCGATCACCGTGCGTGTCGCGCCGAGGTACAATTCGCGTCGAATGAAACCGTCGAGCGGGATCTGCACCTCGATGCGGTCGGTGCTGTCAGCGCCACGACTGGCT
>JANOTU010000139.1:0-3112 GCA_031416515.1 Hyphomicrobiales bacterium | reverse complement strand
GGTGGTGAGCGGCAGCGTTGACTTTTCATCGAGCCCGAGGTTTTTCTGGCTGGCGGCAGGCACTGCCTTCTTCGCAACAGTGCTGCCATCGTTCCTGGTGAATGCGGGCCTCGCGCGCATTGGTCCGCACTCAACCTCGATGATCTCAACCATCTCGCCCCTGGTCACGATTTCACTGGCGGTGTGGATTTTGGGCGAGCCGTTCACGATCGTTGACGCCGCAGTCTCCGCCGTGGTGATGGCGGGTGTCGGGCTCTATGCCGCTACAGCAGGTAAAGCCTGATTGAGCCATTGGAATAGATACTGATGCCGACAACGCGGCTGACAGCAAGCCCACGCCGCGCCAAAATGTTGCGGGTCACCGGATTGGCGCTGAGCGCCCGGCGCAGCTTGGCGATGCCACCCATATTCTTGGCGGCGCTGATTTCAAACTCTGCTGGATTAGGAGAGTCAGAATGCATGGTCGGCGCCGTCCGCATTCGCAGCCTGATGACACCGACACTCGGCACCACTTTGAGCCGCGAGACTGCCGCCGCGCGAGAGCCCGCCGAAAGAATGGCCGACTCGGCCTGGTAAGCGTCAGTACTCGAAACTTGCGAATTGGCCGCGCCGGCGGCGGCGATGGCCAATGCGGCGGCGAACAGGATCCGGATCATGATGAAGCTCCTTTCACGTTTGCATGGGATGTCAACATAGTGAACCCCCGGGGAATTTTCAAATCAGCCGTGTTCAAGACAGTTGGTTGAGCGCAGAAAATCCGGCATAAGGGACTTCAAGGAGCGGCATATGACTTTTCTCTATCTCGGCATCATCCTGTTTGCTGGCCCGCATTTGTTTTCCGTGTTGTTGCCGGCTGCGCGCGATGGGCTGAAAACTCAGCTTGGGATAAATGTCTGGAAGGGTATTTATTCAGTCGTGTCGCTCATCGGGCTTGGGCTGATGATCCGGGGCTTTATGCTGTCGCGCTCGGGGCCGCTGGCGGCGGACCAACTCTATTATCTGGGAAGCTGGACCAAACATGCAGCGATGCTGCTGGTGCTGTTGGCGTTCGTGGCGATTGGCGCGGCACACGGCAAAGGACATTTGAAATTGTGGCTCCGCCATCCGATGTCAATTGGCATCGCGCTGTGGTCGGTGGCCCATCTCCTGGCCAATGGCAAGCGCACCGATGTCTACATGTTTGGCACATTCCTGGTGATTGCGGCTCTTGATATTGTCTTCTCGAAAAAGCGGCCCACCCACGCGCCGCGCCTGCGCTCTGACGTGATTGCGGTGGTGCTGGGGGTGGTGCTTTATCTCATCTTCCTGCTCGGATTTCATCCATATGTGCTCAACTTGCCGGTGGTGGGATGATCTATCTTGTCAGTGGAATCGCGCTTTATGCCGCTTTGCGCCTGACGGCGGCGCTGCCGTCGCAACGCGACAAGATGGTCAAGCGCATGGGGACGGGCGCTTATGCGCTGTTTGCCGGGCTGGTGACGGCGCTGGCGCTCTATCTGGTGGTGGAAGGCTGGCGCGGGATGCCGGTCAAGATCATGTATCAGCCACCCGCCTGGGGGCACTACGCCAATTATGCCCTGACATTCCTGGCCTTCCTTCTGGTGGGTGTTGCAATCTTCCGCGGCCGGCTTCGTCAGGCTTTGCGCTATCCCCTGATGCTGGCGATTTTGGCCTGGGGGGCGGGGCATTTGCTCAGTAGCGGCAATCTTCGCAATCTCATCCTTTTTGACGGCCTCATGCTCTATGCTGCTTTGCAAATTTTCGTGGCCCGTGAAAATGGCGTGCGGCCGTCGCCGGAGGTGCGCGGTGGTCATGATCTATTGTCATTGGCGGCAGGAGCAGCGCTGTTCGGGCTGGCCGCGCAATTGCATGGCACGTTCATCGGCGTTCCGGTATTCGCGTTGACACAATAGGAGTCAAGATGTCGGTTCACCCGCTGGAAAAACGCATCACCGCCCCCATGATTGGCGCCCGCAAGGGCAAGGAGCCGATTGTCTCGCTCACCGCCTACCACGCGCATACTGCCGCCATTGCCGACAAATATGTGGATTTCCTGCTGGTGGGAGATTCGCTGGGCATGGTGAGGCACGGGTGTGAATCAACGCTCCCTGTGCCGCTGGAACTGATGATCGTTCATGGCCGCGCGGTCATGCGCGGGGCCAGCCGCGCGCTGGTGGTGGTGGATATGCCGTTTGGGTCTTACGAGGAGAGCCCGGCGCAGGCGTTTCACAATGCCGCGAAAGTCGTCAAGGAGACCCAGTGCGGGGCGATCAAGCTGGAGGGTGGCCGCCGCATGGGCGAGACCATCAGATTCTTGAGTGAGCGCGGCATTCCGGTGATGGCGCATATTGGCTTGACGCCGCAATCGATCAACATTCTCGGCGGCTTCAAAACCCAGGGCCGCACGAGGGACCAATGGGCGCTGATTGAGGAAGATGCCCGCGTGGTCGCCGAGGCCGGGGCTTTTTCAGTGGTGCTTGAAGCCATCGCCGAACCCTTGGCCGCCAAGATCACCAAGGCGGTGCCCATCCCCACCATCGGCATCGGCGCATCTGCCGCCTGCGATGGCCAGATACTGGTGATGGAGGACATGCTGGGCCTTTCCCCCAAGGTGCCGAAGTTTGTGAAAGAATTCGGCGAGGTGGGCGCGGCGATCGAAAAAGCTATCAAATCCTATGCCGAAGAAGTCCGCGCACGGAGCTTTCCGGCGGCGGCCAACACTTACGAGGTGAAGGATTGAAGTTGTACCCCTGTTGCGAATAGGGGTACAACGGCGTAAAGCGCATCCCTTGACGAAGTAAGGGCGCACCAACCATGGCGGAACTCTCCCTCGCCGCGCAAACCATGTTTGCCGAGCTGTTGCAGCGTTGTCTGGATGCTGAGTTTGACGCGCTTTACAACGAGCGTGGGCGCTTTGTGCGGGTTCTCTCGCGGGGGCGGTTGTATTGGCATTTTCGTGAGACGGTGGACGGAGTCCGCTTGCAGAAATATGTGGGGCCAGTGGCGGATGCGGGCGTCACCGAGCGTGTTGCCCGATTCGCCGACATCAAGTCAGATTTCAAAGGCAGGCAAGAACTGGTGCGCGCCCTGAGCGCGGCTGGCCTGCCAGCGC
>JANOTU010000138.1:0-3697 GCA_031416515.1 Hyphomicrobiales bacterium | reverse complement strand
CCATCACGCCAGGGTGTCGCTGCGCCAAGGATTTGAATACCTCGACGCCGAATATGCCAGCGGCACGATCACGTCCGCAGGCCCCATTGCGCTCTCCTCTGCCGACAAGCACGCCCATCTGGCCAAGCTCCATATGACCGGCCAGGGCCTGGTGCGGTGAGTGGCGTCTGAGCGCTGGATCATCCTCGCGGCACTGGCTCTGGCCGCCGCAGCTGGCCTGTGGCTGACGCTCTCTTCGGGCGATATCCTGATGGCATCGGCTTCAGGCACGGCGTTCTATCTTGTGCTGCTGTTCGTCATGTGGTCTTCGATGATGCTGGCGATGATGCTGCCGTCGGCGGCGCCGGCGATCCTCACCCACAGGGCGATGAGCGCGCGGCTCGCGGCACGGGGTGGGCTGCCGTCGCCGCCCGCCTTGTTTGTGGCCGGCTACGCCGTCATCTGGGCCGCCTTCAGCCTTGCGGCAATGACCCTGCAATTGCTCGTTCCCGTGCCGCTCACGGGCATGATGGCGGTCACCAGCACGGCACTTGGGGCCACGCTGCTGATCGCCGCCGGGCTTTACCAGATGACGCCGTTCAAACAGTCGTGCCTGAGAAAATGCCAGTCGCCGCTGCTGTTCTTCGCCCGCCGCTGGCGCGAAGGCGCGCTTCGCATGGGCCTGCGCCACGGCGTTGACTGCGTGGCCTGCTGCTGGGTGCTGATGGGGCTGCTGTTCTATGGCGGCGTCATGGAGCCGCGCTGGATCGTCGGGCTGGCGGTTTTTGTGGCCGCCGAAAAGATGATCCCCGCCCGCAGCCAGCTCAGCCGCTTCACGGGGCTCCTGTTGATCGGCTGGGGAGCATGGGTGATCCTCGCGGCAATGGCTGGCGTCAATTGAGGCAGCACTTTTTGTATTTTCTGCCCGAGCCACAGGGGCACGGATCGTTCCGGCCAGCCTTTCCGGACGCGGCCCGGAGCGGCGGCGCGGCGGTGTCCGAATAGCTGATTCGCCAGGCATTGAGGGCCTCGACCCAGGGGCCGATGAGACCCGGCGCGGTTTCATGCAGGCGGTCCTCAAGGACCAGGGGAAGCACGCGCTCATTGCTGGCGAAGTCCGCAAGCCTGCGCAGCCCCGCCAGCGCCGCGCTGGCTTCAGCATCATCGCTGGTCATGATGGCGTTCCAGGAATTGGGCGCGATCGCCATGGCGCGGCCGAAGCCTTCGGCCCAACACTCCCAGAGAATGTCGCCAGTGATGTTGTCAATGCTCAGCAGCGGCTCGTAAAGCGCCCTCTCGTCCCGGAGTTCCATGACGATGCTGTTGAAATGCAGCATGATCATGCCGATGATGCTGTTCATCTCTTCGTCGTCCTCGAACACGCTCTCCTCCGAGGGATCCCCGGTGAGGCTCCAGATGCGCGGCAGCCAGAGGCTGGGCATGATGAGGGCGGGGCAGACGATCACGCCGGTGAGAAAGCCATCCAGCTCTTCCATGATCATGGTCTCGTCACCGTCGAGCTTGAGGAAGAAGCTTTCCAGGAGATCAACCCATTCCTCATCTTTCCGCATGCCAGCCCTCATCCCACGCCGTGAATGTCTATCCGCAAGGGTGATGGAAGGAGAGGCGGCAAAGGTCAAGCCCCTGCAACACAACACTCCATGGCCGGCCTTGAGCCGGTGACCCAACCCATCGACAGCGCCGCTGTTGCCGAAAAAAATCCGGGGTGGCTGGGGCGCCAGCGCTTCGGACAGTGGTGGCAGCAAAAGTTGAAATGTTCCCCGCATGCAAAGGGATAAGTCATCCCGGTGTCCTTGCCGTACCGGGAGCGGCGCGGGAGCGTTATGGGCCCAAGCTGGACGAAAGTTCGAATAGACGTTGTCAGAATGTATTTTATAGATTACAACTCTTTTCCTGATCCAAATTGAAGTCACGGAAGAGTTCGATGACTGGCTCAAAGCGCTTCGTGACTTGACGGCGAAGGAACGAATCTTTGAACGGATTCGGCGGCTGCGCGACGGCAATGCCGGCGATGTGTCCTGGCGATAGTGAAAGGGACAAGGCATGAGGCTCAAAACGAAGAACTACGTTGTCGCCAATTACCTTGACAGCGGCCCGGTGATCGCCGTCTATCTGGATGCGGCTTTTGAGAGCGGCGACACGTCACGCATTGCCGAAGCCCTGGGCGATGTGGCGCGCACCCATGGCATGAGCAAGATCGCCACCGCCACGGGTTTGGCGCGCGAACAACTCTACAAAACTTTGAGCGCCGACGGGAAGCCCGAGCTATCCACCGTGCTCAAAGTGCTGAAAGCCTTTGGCGGCGGTCTGAAACCACATTTTCCAAGTGAGCACCCCCGGTAATCCCGGTCGCCGCGCGAAGGCGCGGCCGCGCGGCACGTGCCCCCCGCAAAGTCGTCTGGCTCCTCAGCCGTCACCGTCATCCGGTGATCGCGGCAACGGCTTCAATGAGGCAGAGGCGCGAGCGCCTCGGATAGGAAGGGCTTGCATTTGCCACGCACCGTGAATGTCTGTCCGCAAGCATGATGGAAGGAGAGGGACGCTCTTGCAACTGTCCCTTCTCCACAAAGTGGAGAGGGTGGCGCGAAGCGCCGGATGAGGTCCTTTCGGCGATGGCGGAGCGCGCCGCCGCCAAAGGGACCCCACCTCCGGCTTCGCCGGACCCTCCCCAGCTTCGCTGGAGAGGGGACAGTTGCAAGACCGCCCCTCGCTGGCTCGCGGGGACAATGACTTCGATAGCGGGGGGAGGTCTTTCAGCTTGGGGCGCATGAAGTTCCTTCGGCGTAAGTCGTAACACGCCGCCGCCAAAGGGACCTCATCCTCATTGTCGTGCAGTTCTCATCCTGATTGTCGCGCTGCACATCGCAGCGCTGCATCAGCTCTTTCATGTGGGCGCGTGGAATATTGCTCTTGCACCACTCCGCATTGTTGAGCCCCGCTTCCTGCGCGCGTTTGTTGAGCGGGCCGGCGAGGCTGTCATCACGGGGGTGGATTTCTCTGGCCATGGGGATTTCCTCCTTCAAGTGCGGATCACGTGGTCGGTGACTTCTTCCATCGTCGTATCCTTTTTGGCAGCTTCAAAGACCTTGGCGCCATGGCTCATGACCACAAAACGATCGCAGACCATGAAGGCGTGGTAGAGGTTGTGGGTGACCAGGACGCTTGATGTTCCCTCCTTTTTCAAATCGCGCACATAGCTGAGCAGATGCTCGGTCTCGCGCACGGAAAGCGCCGAGGTCGGCTCGTCAAGCAGGAGGATGTTGCGCTTGAAATGCACCGCGCGGGCGATGGCGACCGCCTGTTTCTGGCCGCCTGAGAGAAAGCCCACTTCCTTGGCCGGATCGTCGATGCCGGAAATCTGCACGGCGCTGCCGAGGATGTCGATGGCGACCTCTTCCAACTTCTTGTGGTTCATGAAGCCGAACCGGTTGACGATTTCGCGGCCCATGAAGATGTTGCGGGTGATCGACATGGAATCAACCAGGGCGATATCCTGGTAGATGGTCTCGATACCGCAGGCCTCTGACTCGCTGCGCGACCTGATCTCGCGCTTTTCGCCATTGATGAAGATGTCGCCCGAGGTTGGCGGGTTGATGCCGGAGATCATTTTCACCAGGGTCGACTTGCCGGCGCCGTTGTCGCCGAGGAGGCCCACCACCTCATTGCGGCCAATGTGGAAATCCATGTTTTCAAGGGC
>JANOTU010000137.1:0-7903 GCA_031416515.1 Hyphomicrobiales bacterium | reverse complement strand
ATCACCACCAAGATAACCGCCCTCCGCATTGCCATTGACGCCGACCTTGCCATCGGCGAGGCCTATATGGACGGCAGCCTGGTGATCGAAAAAGGCACGGTTTTTGAACTCCTCGCCATCCTCATGCGCAATACGGGCGCTGTCTCCGATTATCCCGCATTGGTCAAAATATGCTACAAGCTTCGCGTGGCGCTGAAGCGCCTTGACCAGCATAACCCTGTCGGCAAGGCAAAAGCCAATGTTGCCCACCACTATGATCTTTCCGGCGCCATCTACGATCTTTTCCTCGACCGCGACCGGCAATATTCCTGCGCCTATTTTGAAAGCCCGGAGAACTCGCTGGAACAGGCGCAATTGGCCAAGAAACGCCATCTGGCCGCCAAGCTCGCCATCAAGCCGGGCATGAAGGTGCTTGATATTGGCTCTGGCTGGGGCGGCTTGGGGCTCTATCTGGCGGAGACCTGCGGGGCCGAGGTGACCGGCGTCACCCTCTCTGAAGAGCAACACAAGCACTCCAATGAGCACGCCACCCAGCGTGGGATTTCTGACCGGGTTAAATTCGAATTGCGCGACTATCGCAGCCTTGAACAAAAATATGACCGCATCGTCTCGGTTGGCATGTTTGAGCATGTGGGCGTTGGCCACTACCCGGAATACTTCAGCAAGTGCCACGCCTTGCTCAAGCAGGACGGCGTCGCGGTGCTGCATTCCATCAACCGCTCCGACGGTCCCGGCGCCACCAGCGCCTGGGTCAAGAAATATATTTTCCCTGGCGGCTACATCCCGGCCCTGTCGGAAGTGCTGCCGGTGCTTGAGGCCAACAAGCTTTATGTCACCGACATCGAAATCCTGCGCCTCCACTACGCCGAAACCCTGCGCGAATGGGGTCGGCGCTTTGGCCATCACCGCGAGCAAGCAACGGACATTTACGACGAGCGCTTCTGCCGCATGTGGGAGTTCTACCTCGCAGGCTCGGAATGCGCCTTCCGCTTTGGCGGCATGAACAATTTTCAGATCCAGTTCGCCCTCAACCAAAACGCCCTGCCCCTGACCCGCGACTATATCTTCGAAGAAGAAAACCGCCTGCGCGCGCTTGAATCAAAACGTTCCCGCTTCAAGTCGGTGCTGGCAGAATAGCCATTTTGACAATCAGGTGCCCTTCGTCTAGCTCTTCCCCCCATGTCAGGCACTATCAGCACCGAGCAGGCTCTTATCTATATCATGGTCACCATGTCGGGTGTGGAGGGCCATATCAATTCGACTGAGCTTTTGGAAATCGGGCACATCGTCAAGCATTTGCCGGTGTTCAAGCATTTTGACCATGCGCGCCTCACCACCGTGGCGCAGGAGGCGGGCGAGATATTGGCCGAGCCTGAGGGCTTCAACGCTGTGCTGGGTCTCGTCGCAGAGGCTCTGCCGCACAAGCTGCGCGAGACAGCCTATGCGCTGGCGGTGGAAGTAGCCGCTTCTGATCTGGCGGTCGGCAAGGAGGAACTGCGCTTCCTCGCCATCCTGCGCGACAAGCTTGACCTCGACAAGCTGGTGACCTCCGCCCTGGAACGCTCGGCCATGGCGCGGTATCAGACCGGATAGGGCGCTCGCAGGCCGATGCGTTTGCTGCCTGCAAAATTTCTCAGGTGGTTTGCCGACCGGGGCTGGGCTCCCCGCGCCCATCAGCTTCAAGTTCTGGAACATGCCACGCGCGGCGAGAGTGTGCTGCTGATCTCGCCAACCGGCGGCGGCAAGACGTTAGCGGGGTTTTTGCCGAGCCTTGTGGAACTGGCCGAACCTCATGCCCGCGAGGGTATTCACACACTTTACATCTCGCCGCTGAAAGCATTAGCCGTTGATATTGCGCGCAATCTGGAAGCGCCGGTGGCGGAGATGGGGCTTCCTGTGGCAATCGAAACCCGAACCGGGGACACACCGCATTCGCGGCGCAAGAGACAGCGCGAGAATCCGCCGGATATTCTCATCACCACGCCCGAACAGGTCTCGCTCCTGGTGGCTGATCCGGGTGCGGCGCATATGCTGAAAAACCTGCGTGCCGTGATTGTTGATGAGCTCCACTCCATCGTCACCTCCAAGCGCGGCGTGCTTTTGTCGCTGGCGCTCACACGGGTTCCCAGGGTGCGGCGCATCGGACTTTCCGCGACAGTGGCGGATCCGGATGCACTGCGGGCCTGGCTTGGCTCTGCCGCGTTGGTCACAGGCCAGGCGGGGGCTGCTCCCCATATCCGCATCCTGAAATCCGTCGCCCATGTCCCTTGGTCGGGGCATTCGTCGCTTTATGCGATTCCGGAAATCTATGACGAGATCAAGGGCGCGCGGATGACGCTGGTGTTTGTCAACACGCGCTCGCAGGCCGAGGTGGTGTTTCAGGCGCTGTGGGAAGCCAATGAGGATCATCTGCCAATCGCGCTCCATCACGGCTCGCTTGACGTAAGCCAGCGCCGCAAGGTGGAGGCGGCGATGGCTGCGGGCAGGCTTCGCGCCGTGGTCTGCACCTCAACGCTTGATCTCGGCATCGACTGGGGCGCGGTCGATCTGGTCATTCATGTCGGGGCGCCGAAGGGATCGAGCCGGTTGCTGCAGCGCATAGGCCGCTCCAATCACCGGCTTGACGCCCCAAGCCAAGCGCTTCTGGTGCCGTCAAACCGATTTGAAGTGCTGGAATGCGAAGCCGCCCGGCAGGCGGCCACCGCCAATGCTCAGGATACGGAATATCCCGCGGTCCACAAATTCGATGTCCTCGCCCAGCACATTCTGGGTCGCGCTTGCGCTGGCCCGTTTCAGGCAGATGACCTTTTTTCCGAGGTCACCAGCGCCTGGACCTACCGCAATCTCATGCGCGCCGATTTTGACAAATGCATCGATTTTGTCGCAACCGGCGGCTATGCGCTGAAAGCCTATGAGCGCTATGCCAAATTGAGACGCCAGCCGGACGGCGCCTTGCGGCTGTCGCATCCAAGGCTGGCGCAGGCCTACCGCCTCAATATCGGCACCATTGTTGAGGAGGAAATGCTGAAAGTCCGGCTCGCCAGCGTGAAATCGCGGCTTGGCAAGCGTGTGATCACCGGCGGGCGCGTGCTCGGCGAGTTGGAGGAATATTTTCTTTCGCAGATGGCAGTGGGCCAGACGTTCCTTTTCTCCGGCGCGGTTCTGCGCTTTGAGGGCCTTGATGAATTCGGCGCGCTGGCCACGCGCACCACGGCGCGCGAGCCGATGATCCCCTCCTATGCTGGTGGCAAATTTCCGTTGTCCACCTGTCTCGCAGAGCGGGTGCGTGAAATGCTGGCCGATCCCCAAAACTGGAAACCCCTGCCCCCGCAGGTGCGCGATTGGCTGGCCATGCAGCGCTATAAATCTGTGTTGCCCACAGCGCGGCAGTTGCTGGTTGAAACCTTCCCGTGCGCGAAAAAACACTACATGGTGTGCTACCCGTTCGAGGGCCGTCTGGCGCACCAAAGCCTCGGCATGCTGCTCACCCGCAGGCTGGAGCGGGGCGGAGCGCAGCCTCTGGGCTTTGTCGCTTCCGAATATGCGCTGGTGATCTGGAGCGTGCGCGATCTGTCGCGGGTTGTCTGGGCCGAACTCTTCGATGAAGACACGCTGGGCGATGATCTGGAAGCCTGGCTGGCTGAATCAAGCCTGATGAAACGAAGTTTCCGCAATGCCGCAATCATTGGCGGCCTGATTGAACGCCGCTCGCCTGGCAAGGAAAAGACCGCAAGGCAGGTGACCGTCAACACCGACCTCATTTATGATGTGCTCCGAAACCATCAGCCCGGCCACATTCTGCTCCGCGCCGCCTGGGATGATGCCGCTGACGGCCTCATCGACATTCACCGCCTGGGCGCGCTGCTCAGGCGCATCAGAGGCCAGATCATCCACCGCGCCCTTGCCATGGTCTCGCCCCTTGCGGTGCCCATCCTGCTTGAGATCGGCCGCGAATCCATTTACGGCGAGGGCCATGATGCCCTTCTCGCCGAAGCAGCGGACGCCCTCCTCGACGAGGCCTGGCACCTTGTCTAGAATCCCCTTGGGCGGCATGGATTTCATCCCCGATCTTTCCGGCGCGCTCTTCGCGCCAGACTTCAAGGCGCTGCTGGTGGCTGATCTGCATCTGGAAAAAGGCTCAAGCCTGGCAAGGCGCGGGGTGCGTCTGCCGCCTTACGACACGCGCGACTCTCTGCGGCAATTGCAGGTCGCGATTGCTGCGACCTCGCCTGCGCAGTTGATCTTTCTGGGTGACAGTTTTCATGATGGCGAGGCCCGGAGCCGCATTGACGATAGTGATCTGCAAACCTTGCGCGCCATCACCAATGACTATCAAACCATCTGGATCACCGGCAATCATGATCCCTCACCTCCCAAAGATATTGGCGGCGCAGTGGCGTCAGAGGTGGAGCTGGGTCCGGTGACACTGCGCCATGAACCAAGAAGACACAGCGCCGCCGCCTTCGAAATCGCCGGCCATCTCCATCCCGCCGCGTCCATCGCCCAGCGCGGCCGCCGCATCCGCTGCAGATGTTTCATTGGCGATGACCGCCGCATCATCATGCCGGCTTTTGGCAGCTACACGGGCGCCTTGAGCGTTACATCAGAGGCGTTTGATGGGCTATTTGCCGAAGCCCACGTGTGGATGCTGGGCAACAGCGCCATCCACAGATTTCCGGCCACAAAAGTCAGATAAGCTGCCGCGCCAGCACAAGAATGAGCGCCACAACGGCGCCTGCCGCCAGCATCATGCGCAGCAGTCCTTGCCAGTGCGGCATGCGTCCCGCCTCGACAGCGACGATATCCACCAGCGCCTGCGCCAGAAATGCTGCGATCAGCAAGCATAGTCCTGGAATGACCGGCACCAGTAACGCGGCAAGGGCAGCGACTACTGCAGGCGCGCCCGTGGCCAGCTCGCGCCAGCGCATGCCGACCAGGAAAGCGAGAATGATGGCGCTGTAAGCCACACAAAAACCGGCCGGATCAACCGGTGGCAAAGATATCCACGAAGCCACCGCCGCAACGCCGAAGGGCGCCATCCCGGCAAGACCGAGATAAAAAGCCAGTGGCGGAATCCGCTGTTCATTGCGCAAGGTTCGCCGCCAGTAACCTGGCGCCCTTGCCCGGTTGGATGCCATCTCGGGTCTGATCTGCCGACACCTGGGGAGCGAGCGCTGACATGTTCATGAACTCGCCCCAGACACCAAGCGAGCCTGAGTGTTGTGCCCTGCTGCCGGATTGAAACGCCCAGCCCATGGCATATGCCGTGATCGCCGCCACGGCCACGACACTGGCGAAAACGGCCCGGCGCGATGGAGCGCCCGATCTGGGCGTGGCACTGCCAGATTTGGCCGCCCCAGCGCGCCGCGCGGCAGCGATGAAATCACCCGCGCCAGACATGCCAAACTCTGCTTCGCCGGCATCGCGCGCCACCCGCGCTGTGGCGATTTCGCAATCAGCAAGCCGTGCTGACAATTGGCTCAAAGTGCCCCGCACCTGGCCCAAGCCTTCTTCAAAGGCTGCGGCCATGCGCCTGCCGGATTCGTCAGCCACATCCTGTGCTGACGCGCGGGTCCGGGCGAGGTCTGCTGCCAGTGACTCAAGGCCGCGTTCAAGATCATCAACGCGCGCGAACTGCTGTTCGGCCCGCTCAATCCGGTGCAGCACTGCGGCAAGCTGCGCCTCAAGGACTGCCTGGGGCCGCGTGTCGTGGCCCTGGGCCACGCGTGCCGATACCTGCTCAATGGCCACGCGCAGCGCGTCTGCCTCGTGGCGCGAGGCGGTTTCAGCCCGCAATGTATCAAACAACCCCCGCATGCGCCGTTCAATGTCAGCGCCGCTGTCCTCGTGGCGCTGGCGCTGGGCCTGCTGGCCGAGGGCCGCAAGCTGCTCGCTGACCACGCCCAGGGCCTCAACCGTGCGGCGCTCACTGTGGCCCAGCCGGTCCAAAATTCGCTCCACAATCGGAGTCTCGGGTTCGGGCTCGTCCTTCATCATTTTGGCGATCTGCCGGGCGATGTCCTCGAGCTGCATGGGCCTGCTGAAATTATTTTTCGGCTTTGGGCGGGCAGGCTCGTCAGCGCTGTCGAGAATCACCGAATTCAACCACTCACCCAAGGTGACGCCAGAGCGGCGCGCGGCACCCTTGGCGGCCTCGCGCGCATCTGTGTCGATGCCCTTCACACTCCATGGGATGCCCGGTTTCATTGCCTTTTCTTTCGCCTGCATGGTGAGGACCAAATGTTTTTGCCAAACTGGCTGCACATCCAAAGGTGGCCATTTCTGCACACAGAGTTAACGTTTTTGGTAAATATTCAGTTAAGCACTTGATCCACCGGCAGAAAATCAGACGTTTCCGAGCCGAATGCAAATCTGGGACTTTCGGTGCAAATTTAACATTGAACAGATTGCAGGTGCTCTCGATTTAGGACATGGCCAAGGATCTAAATGATCTGGAAGTACTTTGGACAGCTGATAGCGGTGGAATTTATGGCTCAAATCAGAGTTTGATGAACCTCTGGCTATCGCAGCTCTAATGTTCGATCGAGAGGCGCCTCAAAACAGTGAGTAGGGTTAATTTGCTAATTTGTGAAGACTGGTCAATTCATCTGCTTCAGCCGCTGGCTTGTCCCATCTGATTCTGGAAATACGCGGAAACCGCATGGCCAATCCCGCCTTGTGGCGCTTCGAAACATTGATGGCGTCAAAAGCAATTTCAAACACGAGGTCGGGGGAAACCGATCGCACCGGCCCGAAGCGCTCTGTCGTGTTCTCACGGACGAACCGGTCAATACGCAAAAGTTCCGCATCGGTGAATCCACTGTAGGTCTTGCCGACCGGAACCAGAACGCGCTCGTCTTCTTCCTGCTTCCATACCCCGAAAGTATAGTCTGAATAAAACGACGAGCGTTTTCCGGACCCACGTTGGGCATACATCAAGACGCAGTCAGCCGTGAGTTGCGTTCGCTTCCATCTGTACCATTTTCCCTGCGGACGGCCCGCCATGTAAGGGCTCTGCCGCAATTTGATCATCAGGCCTTCGATGCCGGCGTCCCGCGTCGATTCCCACATTTTCCTTAAATCAACTTTGTTTGCCGGAAAAACCAGCGGAGACAAATCGGTGTGAAGGGGCGGACTTCCCGTGTGCCAGAGCTCCAGACGCTTCCGCCGCTCATCAAAAGACAGTGGGCGCAGGTCTTCGCCATCAAGTTCGAGAGCATCATAAAGGCGGATGTGAGCCGGGTATTTTGCGAGCAAAGCCGGGTTCACCGTCTTGCGGTTGAGCCGTTGCTGCAGGTCAGAGAAGGAAGCAATCGAATCTCCATGCTTGACCAGAAGCTCGCCATCGAGAATTCCGCTGAAATTCTGGTTGCTGACGATTTCCGGAAACGCCGCGCCGATATTGTCGCCATTGCGCGAGAATAACGAAACAACATTTCCCTTGCTCGCAAACTGGACACGGATTCCATCCCATTTCCATTCAACCGCCATGTCCTTGAGGTCCAGCGCCTCCCAATCCCTGTCTTCCAGGGGATTGGAAAGCATGAGCGGCTTGAACGTAGGCACATCGGCACTCAGGGGGCGCGGGGCTTTGCCTTCGAGCCAGTGAAACAATTCCACATAGGGCGGTCTCAGCCCGTGCCACAACTCTTCAATCTCTTCTGGATTGTGGTCAAAGGCTTTGGCGATGGAAAGTTTTGCCAGTCTTGCCGAGACGCCGACCCGGAGAGCCCCGGACAAAAATTTGAGCAAAGCCCAGCGCTCGTTTGTATCCATGCCATCAAGCCAACTCGCAACTTGTTCCGCAAGGCGCTGCCCGGATGTTATTTTGACCACGTCGACAATTTCACCCAGCCCAAGCGGCGGACCTTCCCTGCCGGTATCTGGCCACAGAAGCGAAAGC
>JANOTU010000136.1:0-4376 GCA_031416515.1 Hyphomicrobiales bacterium | reverse complement strand
GTTCACCGACCATAACGCCGCCGAAGATGCCGTGCGAAAACTTGCTGAAGGCGGACTTGACATCAAGAACTTCAGCATTGTCGGCAAAGGCTATCACACGGAAGACAAGGTTGTGGGCTTCTACAACGCCGGTGACCGCATCATGTTCTGGGGCCAGAATGGCGCGATGTGGGGCGGCCTCTGGGGCCTTTTCTTTGGCGGAATCATGATGACGGTTCCGGTCATCTGTTCGGTCGTGGTGCTTGGGCATCTCGCGGCCATGGTGTTCGCAGCCATCCAGGGAGCGGTTGTCGTCGGAGGTCTGAGTGCGATCGGAGCGGCCATTTTCAGCATTGGCATTCCGGAAGACAGCGTGATCCAATATGAAGCCGCCTTGAAAGCCGACGGCTTTCTGGTTGTCGCGCATGGCGACGTGGACGAGATGGCGCGGGCCAAGTCCCTTCTCGAAACGCTGCATCCGGCCAGTCTCGATCTGCATCAAGACGTGAAAGATATGGCCAAGCCTGCCGCAGGCCATGCTCCGCACCTCGCAGCAGCTTGATTGCAACGAATGGATGGCGGGGCCAGCAAAGGCCGCGTTGTCGGCGTTGGCGCACAGAAGGAAATTTGGAACAATGAACCGTGCAACCAAAATGGACAGCCTCGGCCCTGAATTGCTGCGCAATCTGGATGCCTATTGGCGGGCGGCCAATTACCTCTCAGTCGGGCAGATTTATCTCTATGACAACCCTTTGCTGAAAGTGCCGCTGACGCTGGCGCATGTCAAGCCGCGCCTGCTCGGCCACTGGGGCACAACACCGGGGCTTAACTTTGTTTACGTGCACCTGAACCGGGTCATCAAGGAATACGACCTCAATGTGGTCAACATCACCGGACCTGGTCATGGCGGGCCTGGGCTGGTGGCAAACGCCTATCTGGAAGGAACCTACAGTGAGGTCTATCCTGAAATTTCGTTTGACGAAACCGGCCTGAAGCGGTTGTTCAAACAGTTCTCATTTCCCGGCGGCATCCCGAGCCACGTTGCGCCTGAAACACCGGGTTCCATTCATGAGGGCGGCGAGTTGGGCTACGCGCTTTCACATGCATACGGAGCGGCTTTCGACAACCCAGACCTCATTGTTGCTTGTGTGGTCGGCGATGGTGAAGCTGAAACCGGCGCGCTGGCAACCAGTTGGCATTCCAACAAATTTCTCAATCCTGCGCATGATGGCGCAGTGCTGCCGATCCTGCATTTGAATGGCTACAAGATCGCCGGGCCGACGGTGCTTGCGCGCATTCCCCGGGAAGAACTGGAAGCGCTGTTCCGTGGTTATGGTTATACGCCGCATTTTGTTGAGGGCTGCGACCCAATGGCGATGCACCAGTCTATGGCAAATACGCTTGATGAAGTCGTGACAGAGATCAGGCACATCCAGCGCAACGCGCGCACCAACGGCTTCAGGAAGCGGCCGCACTGGCCCATGATCATCTTGTGCTCGCCCAAGGGCTGGACCGGTCCGAAAGTCGTGGATGGCAAGTTGACCGAGGGCACATTCCGCTCACATCAGGTGCCGATGGGCGAGATGGACCAGCCCGGACATTTGGAGCTGTTGGAAAGCTGGATGAGGAGCTACCGGCCAGAAGAGTTGTTCGACCAAACAGGCAAGCTGTACGAGGAAATCGCCGATCTGGCCCCAAAAGGAAAACGCCGCATGAGCGCCAATCCCCACGCCAATGGTGGCGTTTTGCTGCAGGACCTGGATTTGCCCGATTTCGCTGACTACGCGGTCGCGGTGGCATCACCCGGAGCCGTGGCGGCTGAAGCCACCCGCGTGCAAGGCCAGTTTATCCGCGATGTGATAAAATATAACCTGAAGAATTTCCGCGTGTTCAGCCCCGACGAAACAACTTCGAATCGCTGGGGTGCTGTATTCGAAGTCACCGACCGCTGTTCGACCGCCGAGATTTTTGACTTCGACGACCATGTTGCACCCGATGGCCGCGTGATGGAGATGCTGAGCGAGCACCAGTGCGAGGGCTGGTTGGAGGGTTATCTGCTCACCGGCCGCCACGGCTTCTTTCCCTGCTACGAGGCGTTCATTCACGTCATCGATTCGATGTTCAACCAGCACGCCAAGTGGCTGAAAGTGACGCGCGGCATTCCCTGGCGGCGGCCCATCGCCTCGCTGAATTATCTGCTGACCTCCCATGTCTGGCGGCAGGATCACAACGGCTTCACCCATCAGGACCCGGGCTTCATCGACCACGTTGTCAACAAGAAGGCCGAAGTCATCCGCGTCTATCTGCCGCCTGACGCCAATACGCTGCTGTCGGTGACCGACCATTGCCTGCGCAGCCGCAACTACGTGAATGTCATCATCGCCGGCAAACAACCCTCTCCGCAGTGGCTCGGCATGGATGCCGCCATCCAGCACTGTTCAGCCGGAATCGGCATCTGGCATTGGGCGGGCAACAGCGAAGGCAGCGAACCGGATGTCGTCATGGCATGTTGCGGCGACGTTCCAACACTCGAAACGATGGCCGCCGTTGATTTGTTGCGGACGTATTTTCCGGAGCTGAAAGTCCGCGTTGTCAACGTTGTTGACCTGATGAAGCTCCAGTCGCAAAGCGACCATCCGCACGGCTTGAGCGATGCGGAGTTTGACCAGCTCTTCACGGTCGATAGACCGGTCATCTTCGCATACCATGGCTATCCCACACTGATTCATCGGCTCACCTATCGCCGCGCCAACCACGGGAATTTTCATGTGCATGGCTACAAGGAGGAAGGCACCACGAGCACACCGTTCGACCAGGTGGTGATGAATGAGCTCGACCGCTTTCACCTCGTGGCCAACGCAATTGCCCGCGTGCCGCAGCTGGGTGCCAGCGCTGCCCATGTAAAACAGGCTATCCTCGGCAAGCTGATTGAACACAAGCGCTACATTGCTGAACACGGCGAGGACATGCCGGAAATCCGCAACTGGCAGTGGCAAGCATATGCGTAGTTCCCTGCCATTTCTCCAGCGCATCTATCTGGTTCGCCACGGGGAAACGGCTTGGTCGCTCTCTGGCCAGCATACAGGTCGAACTGACATTCCCTTGACGACGAAGGGCGAAGCAGATGCCCGCAAATTGAATGAACGACTCCGCGCTGCTGCTTTCAAGCAGGTGTTCACCAGTCCGCTGCAACGCGCACGGCAAACATCCGACTTGGCAGCGCTCGCCACGCCCGCAGAAATCGCGCCTGATCTCGCGGAGTGGGACCATGGCGCATACGAGGGCTTGCGCAGCGCTGAAATCCGCGCGATCAAACCTGACTGGAACCTCTACCAAGACGGCTGCCCGGGCGGTGAATCACCAGCCCAGGTTTCGTTGCGGGCTGACCGGATGATTGCGCGACTCCGCGTTTTTGAAGACGATATCGCCATCTTCTCGCACGGCCACTTCGGCTGCGTTCTGGCGGCCCGGTGGATTGGATTGGACATTGAACATGCATTGCATTTTCTGCTCGACACGGCGTCACTCAGCATTTTGGGTTACGAGCATCAAAGCGCCGCTGAGCCTGCAATAATGCTATGGAATGCGCGACCTGATGCAACGCCCGGGCCATAACATGCCAGTAACCGAACAACACGCACTCTCCGACCGTCTGAACCAGCGCTGTCTTTGCACAACGCTTGACCGCAATCTACTTGCCGACACTGTCGGTCAAGCAGTAGATGATCCGGCGTTCAATGTGGAGCAGTTTGTAAGCCGGCCAAACCTGCTCTCTAACGTCCTGGTGTTCCTCTCGTCGGACGATATCGCCCAAATGCGCGGCATTGTCGAAGCCATCGAAGCGACAGCAAGGTTACCCGCCTACCACAATGCCGTACTCGCATGGGCACCTGAATCGGCGCAAAGTGACTTTGGGCCGCTTGGGGTATTCATGGGCTATGATTTCCATCTCGATGACAGCGGCCCGAGGCTCATCGAAGTGAACACCAATGCCGGCGGTGCCTTCATCAACGCCTTGCTTGCCAAGGCCCAGAAAGCCTGTTGCAGCGAAATCGAACGCGGGCTCATCGCGATGCAGGCTGAAGACTTCGATACGCAGGCGCTCAATGTATTCACTGCGGATTGGCGGCTCCAGCGTGGTGCAGGACAGCCGCGACGCGTGGCGATCATCGATGACCGCCCGGAAGAGCAATATCTCTATCCTGAATTCATTCTGGCGCGGCAGCTGTTGCGCGCACATGGCATCGACGCTGTGATCGGCGATGCATCAGCGCTCACATATGAAGCGGGCAAGCTCATTCTTAATGGGCAGGAGTTCGATCTCGTTTACAATCGGCTCGTTGATTTTTCATTGGCGGAACCGCACCATGTAGCACTCGCGGCGGCCTATCGCGAAG
>JANOTU010000135.1:0-2062 GCA_031416515.1 Hyphomicrobiales bacterium | reverse complement strand
TCATGCCAGCGAAAGCTGGCATCCAGCTAACAGCGACAGCGCCGCCACAAGAGGAAGCTGGACCCGAGCTTTCCAGGCTGTGCGAAAACCCCCGCGACTTTCTCCACTTCACTGGCAGGCGAATATTTCGCGTGTCACGCTCTCCCGCATACCGTCACCCCAGCGAAGGCTGGGGTCCAGCTAAATGCTTGACAGGACGATGTTCTTGGTAAAGAAGCTGGACCCCAACCTTCGCTGGGGTGATGGTAAACTGCGCAGGGCGATTCCACCTGGGAAAAATGGGGACGCTGCCCTTTGTTTGCCACCTCGAACGCGCTACCCTTCTTCCATGCCGCGTCGTCCCAGGTCAGTTTTCGCCCATCTGCCCCACCACGTCACGCAGCGTGGCAAACGCCGCGGAGATGTGTTTTTTAGCGATGAAGACCGCCAGATTTACCTGAAGTGGCTGGGCGAATATGCCGCCAAATTCGAAGTTGAAGTGGCCGCCTATTGCCTGATGACCAATCACGTTCACTTGATCCTCATTCCGTCATCCGACGATGGCCTGCAGAAGCAGTTGAAGCCACCGCGCATGCGCCACGCCCAGCGCCTCAACCGCGCGCGCCATCACCAATGCCCAGGTCTTCTTCGCCCACCCCGCCTGGAAATTCGGCTTCGACGCCGACCACGACACGGCTATCGCCACCCGCAAGAACCTGCTCGACATGGCGGCCAGCGGAAAGAAAAAGCTCATGGGCTACCACTGGCCCTATCCCGGCGCGGCCATGGCCGAGCCCAAGGACGGGGCTTATGTCTATGTGCCGGAGAGCCGTAGCTGAACTCTAGGGTGGCAATTCTGCGCTGCGCAGGCCATCATGCCCGCCGAAGGCGCGACTCACAGCGCTCGGGAGACTGGGTTTGGCGGAGAAATCAGTTGCAGACGCCGTTGCGTTTTTCGGCGCGAGCATAAAGTCAAAATTGTCGAATGCGGCGATTGCGGGAGCGCCGGAGGACCAATTGCGCGGGCCGCTCGAAAGGCTTGTGCATGATCTCGCGGACATCGGCGGGCTTTTAAGCGGCGCGGTCAACCTGGTTGGCGAGACTACGCTGACCCATCTCAAGACCCGGCCCGACTATGCCGTGACCGTCAACAACGCCTTGGCTGGCTTTATTGAAGTGAAGGCCCCCGGCAAAGGCGCAGACCCGCGGCGCTTCACCGATCCTCATGACAAGGAACAATGGAGCAAGCTCAAATCCATCCCCAATTTGATTTACACCGATGGCAGCGCCTTCAGCCTGTGGCGCGATGGCGCCATCATCGGCAAGATTGCGCTTCTGGAAGGCGATCTCGACACGGCCGGGGCCAAGCTCGCAGCGCCGCCAACTCTGCTGCCGCTGGTCATGGATTTTCTGCGATGGAATCCTGTGCCGCCGCGCAACGCCAAAACTCTGGCGGAAGTGAGCGCAAGACTCTGCCGCCTGCTGCGGGATGAAGTTGTGGAGCAGATGGGGCAGGGCAATGCCAATCTGATCCAACTGGCAGGCGAATGGAGGCAGTTGCTGTTTCCCCACGCCGACGACGAGCAATTCGCCGATGGCTATGCCCAGGCCGTGACCTTTGGCCTGCTGATGGCTCGGGCCTTCGACATTCCGCTCAAAGGCGGCATTGAGTTGGCAGCGCTGAAGCTGAAAAAATCCAACTCGCTGATCGGCACGGCGCTTGGCCTGTTGACCGAGAATGACGCCAACCAGCAGGCGCTGAAAACCTCGCTCGGAACCCTGACGCGCGTCCTCGACGGGTTGAACTGGCACACCATCAGCAAGGACAAGCCCGAAGCTTGGCTGTATTTCTACGAGGACTTCCTGGAGATTTACGACAGGGCGCTGAAAAAGCTCACCGGCTCATACTACACGCCGCCCGAGGTGGTGACCGCCATGGTGCGGCTGGTGGACGAAGCCCTGCGCGGCCCCCTGTTCGAGCGCGCCCAAGGCCTGGCCTCTGCCGATGTAACCATTGCTGATCCGGCGGCGGGCACCGGCACATTCATGCTGGGCGTGCTGCGCCAGATCGCCGCCAATGTCA
>JANOTU010000134.1:0-6070 GCA_031416515.1 Hyphomicrobiales bacterium | reverse complement strand
CCAGGCATCGTCCTCGGTGAAATCAAGCTTGGCGGCGCGCACAAAAATACGCGCAGCCAGGCAGTTAACCGATGGCTTCAGGATCTGCAGTTTCATGGGTCTTCTCCATTTGGGGTCAGTAGGGATTTTTGGGTGAACGATCAGCAGACAGCGACGGGTTTTTCCGCGCCACCAGCGCCTCGATCGCATCGGCGAGGTGGATTTCGGCGATATGGTGATCACTGCGGCTCACGCGGATTTGGTTGGCCTCAAAAATCACTTCGACATGGGTGAAGCCCGTCGGCGGTTCGAACTTGTAGGAAGCAAGCTCGATCAGCAGGCCCATCGGATCCTCGAAGTATACCGAGTCGAAAATCCCCCGGTCCTTGACACCGGTATGCTTGATGCCGCGCTCATCAAGGCGCGCCACCGCCTGCATGAAAGTCGCCCGTGACAGCGAAAAGGCGATATGGTGCACGCAACCTGGATCCGTGGGTGTTCGCCTTGCCACGGGCTTGCGGGATTCATCGGTGAAGATGGTGATGAGCCGCCCGTCGCCCGGATCAAAATAGAGATGGCTTTCGGAAGGCTTGTCGAGATTGGGCTGCTCGAAAACAAACGGCATGCCCAGCACACCCTCCCAGAAACCAATCGAGGTCTGGCGGTTGGACCCCACCAATGTGATGTGATGCACACCTTGCGATTGCAGTTTTCTCATGACACCCTCTCACCCGTTTCGACTTGTACGCGCTGCGCGGCAGACTGCCAAATGGCACCAGTTCAATGTCAGCACACACCCGCTGGCGCGGCCTTCGCCCTCGCCTTGGCAATTTGCATGAACGTCAGGCCGCCGTCTTCATTGGCACGTCAACCGACACGCCATTGCCTTCGATGTGGATTGATACGCCAAAGCCCAGCTTCGCGGCCAGCGCCATCAATTTCTCGACCGAGAAACGGCTGATTTTTTCATTGACCAGCGCTGATACATTGGGCTGGTCAAGTCCCAGCAACTCTCCGGCAGCGGCGTGTGTCAGACCGCGTTTGCGGATTTCATCGGCGACAAGCCGCATCAGCCGTGATTTTGCCGCAAGCTCATCGGCGTTCGGAAGTTCCAGTTCATGAAAAGCGCTTTTGACCATTTTATCTCCAATCCCTGTTGAGCGCATCCTTCAATCTCGACTGCACAACGCTCATATCATGCGCAGGCGTTTTGCTTCCATGCTATGATTTTTTTGGAAAGCATGGAGCACAGCGATGACATCGCCTGTTTTCGTCGTGTACACGCAACGATAGGTGTCGCCATCGTGATCCTCAATGATTTCCACCACAGCGCCGCCGCCAAATCCCCGCAGTGTTTTCACGCCGGACGTCCGACCGCCCTGCTGCGCCACAAAGAGCGCGTGGCCCACATCCTGCTTCACCTCATCAGGAAAAGAAGACAAATCCTTTTTGCTGCTGCCAACAAATTTCAGCGGTTTGATCATCGGAATGCTATATCAGTACGTATATGTAACAGTTGTGGCGCGGTCAAATGAAGATTTCGCGCACAGGTTTTCATGCTCGCCGTTTGGTGTCGATGCGACCCCGCTGCAAGATCACCTGCGCCACAATCAGCAGCGCGAACGATGACAACAGCACCACGGTGCCCACCGCGTTGATCTCCGGCGTCACCCCGCGCCGGATCGAGGAGAACACATAGATCGGCAGTGTCACATTGGGACCGGCCACGAAGAACGCGACAATGAAATCTTCAAACGAGAAGGTGAAAGCCAGCAGGAAGCCTGCGAGGATCGACGGCGTCAGCAGCGGCAATACCACTTGCCGGAACGTGCCGAAGGGTGTGGCGTAAAGGTCCTGAGATGCCTCCACCAGGCTCCGGTCCAACCCTGAAAGCCTCGCCCGCACCAAGAGGCAGACAACCGCGATGTTGAACAGCACGTGGGCTGCCACCACCGTCCACACGCCCATTTCAATCTTCCAGCCCCAGGCCGCCAGCAGCCACGGGTTGACGATGTTGAACAGCGTCACAAAGGCAATCAGCGTTGAAATGCCAATGACAATGCCGGGCACGATGATGGCGATGTAGAGCAGCGCATCAAACACATGCCGGAGCCAGCCCGAGACGCGCTCCAGCCCCAAAGCCGTCAGTGTGCCGATGATCGCCGAGAGAAACGCCGTGGTCCCGGCGATGGTGAGGCTGGTGGCGAGCGCTTCGGTGATCAGCGGATTGGAGAAGGCCTTGCCATACCACTCAAGCGAAAACCCCTGCCAGTCCATGGCGTATTTGCCGGAGTTGAAAGAAAATCCGACAATGAGCGCAATGGGCGCGTAGAGAAAAATATAGATGAGACACGCATAAATCCGCATCGCTACACCAGCGCCCCGCGGGCCGCGCCGGATCTGCCCAGCACAAAGCGCATGTAGAAGAAGATCGTCACAAACATGATGGCGACCAGGGCTACCGACACCGCCGCGCCAAACGGCCAGTTGCGCGACTGGAGAAAGAGATCAACCAGCGCATTGCCGATGAAGTACACTTTCCCGCCCCCCAGGAATTGCGGCAGGATATAGTCGCCCATCAGCAGGATGAAAACCAGCATCGACCCCATGGCGACACCGGGCAGCGACAAGGGCAGGGTCACCTGCAGAAAACTCCGCCACGGCGTTGCCCCGAGATCGGCGGAAGCCTCCAGCAGCCGCTTGTCGAGCTTTTCAAGGCTCACGTAAATGGGCGGCACCATCAACGGCAGGAAACCGTAGACCGCGCCAATCAGCACCGCCCAGGGCGTGTTGATGATGCGGTAATCCCCCAGGCCCGCCCACGAAATCCATGAGGGAATGCCCTTGGCGCCGAGGATCATGATCCAGGCGTAATAGCGCAAGAGCTGACTGGTCCAGAACGGCGCCATGACCAGAACCAGCATGGCAACGCGCCAGCGTGGGGATACTTTGACCGCGAGATAATAGGCCATCGGATAGGCGAAGATCACCGTCAGCAAGGTGCCGATCGGTGCCAGCGTCAGCGTGTTGAAGAAGGCTTTGCCGCGCGCTGGCAGATTGAGATAATTGTCAAAGGTGAAATCCGGCGCATAGCCGCCCGCGTTGGCGCGGGCTCCGAAGGAATAAACCAGCATCACCGCCATGGGCAGGATCAGCAGGAAAAACAGAAACACCCCCGCCGGCGCCAGCAACAGGGCTGTCACCAGCGGAGAATGCTTTTGATCGTTCAAGTCAGCTCACGCCGCCTTGAACCTGGCCATCAGTTCCGCGCGCGCCGGGCTGGTCAGTGTGGCGGCTGCGCCAAACTCCAGCGGCGACAACAATTCCGCCGCCGGATATAGGATCGGGTTTTCCAGCATTGTCTTGGGCAGGAGCTTGTTGACGCGGGCATCGGTTGAGGGCGCGCCATGCGCCTGGATTTCCCTGGCGTTGATGTCGGGCGTGAGGATATAGTCAAGGAAGGCATAGGCCGCCTCGCGGTTGGGAGCGCCCTTGGGAACGGCGTAATGATCGGTCCAGATTTCACCGCCTTCTTTGCCCAGGACATAATTCATTTCCGGCATATCGCGCTTCAACTGCGCGCCGTCATTGGTCCAGCACATCGCCATCCAGGCATCGCCGTTGCGCATCGAGGGCTGGTAGTCGGAATTGATCCCGAACAAATGCGGCTTGCAGGCCAGCATCAACTTTTCAGCGTCGGCCAGTTCCTTCTCATCAAGGGAATTGAACGAGTAGCCGAAATATTTGAGCGCATTGCCGATGGTGGTGAGTTGATAGTCATGCACCATGGCTCTCGTGGTCAGCGGGCCCTGGATCAGGTCCCAGAATTCCTTCCAGCTGGTGGGGTTTTGCCCGGCGCTCTTGGTGTTGACCACAAAGCCTGTGGTGCCCCAGTTCTTCGGCACGGCGTAAACCACCCCGTCAATGGTGCCGGGGCCGAGGAAGCGCGGATCTTGCGCGGCTGTATCGTAATTGGGCAGCAGCTTCATGTCGAGCGGCTCGATGAGGTCAAGCTCCTTGTAGGTTGAGATCGTGTAGTTGGTCGGCACAAACACATCCCAGCCGGTGGAGCCCGCCTGCAATTTCGCCAGCATTTCCTCGTTCGACCCAAAAATCGCCACGTTGATATTGACGCCGGTGTGTTTGGTGAAATTGTCGAAGTTTTCCTGGGCAAAGTAGTTAGGCCAGGTGGTGAAGTTCAACGTGCCCGAAAGTGCGGCGTGCGCCTGGCGCGGGCGCAGGCCCGGCATGGCGCCGCCCAGCACAGCGGTGGCCAGCCCCAATCCGGTGACGCCAAGAAAATGGCGGCGCGTCACCGAGCCTTTTTCATAGCGGCGCAGCTCTTCAATAAATTTCTTCTCTGTGATGATGGTCATGGTCTTTCTCCCTGTTGCGTTTTTTCACTCAAACAGCGGCCAGCACAAGGGCAGCTTCCGGCCTCCAGCCGGCCGCCGCCGTGTCGCCGATCTCAAAAGTGCCAACCCCCCGCTCCGATATGCGCGGCGACAGCACCATGAACTCTCCAAACCTCTCATTGGCCACCCGGTATTCCGTGTGCTCGCCGAGAAAAATCCGGTTAAGCACTTTAACGACAAGTTTAGCGCTCAAACCTTCCGGCAAAGCCGCCGCATTCGCCGCGATCTCCACCAGCTCCGGCCTGACACTGATAACAGTATCACGGGTCGGCCCGGCAAAGAAATTCGACTTCCCCACAAAATCCGCGACATAGCGGTTGACAGGCCGGTCATAAAGCTCACGCGGGCTCCCCGTCTGCACAATGCGCCCCTCGCGCATGACGCAGACGCGCCCAGACATGGACAGCGCCTCCTCCTGGTCATGCGTGACCAGCAAAAAGGTGATGCCGACATCGCGCTGGAGATTTTGCAGTTCAATCTGCATCTCGCGGCGAAGTTTGCGGTCAAGGGCGGCCAGCGGCTCATCGAGAAGCAGCACAGCGGGCCGGTTGATCAAAGCGCGCGCCAGCGCCACGCGCTGCTGCTGCCCGCCCGACAGCTCAAAACTCCGCCGCTGCTCATACCCCTCAAGGCGCACCATGGCCAATGCCCCCGCCACCGCCTTGTCAATCTCGCCGCGCGAAAGCCTGGGGCGACGCTGGCGCAAGCCATAGGAGACATTGTCGCCCACCGACAAATGCGGAAACAGCGCATAATGCTGGAACACCATATTGACCGGGCGGCGGTAAGCCGGCACCCTGGTCATGTTCTCCCCCTTGATAAAAACCTCGCCAGCACTCGGCTGCTCAAACCCCGCCATCATCCGCAAGCTGGTGGTCTTCCCGCAGCCTGATGGCCCCAGGATCGACAGGAACTCACCAGCCTCGACAGCGAGGTTATTCTCGGCGACAGCAACCACCTCGCCAAAGCGCTTGGAGACGTTTCTGAATTCGATGACGGGGTGTCCCAAAGTCATTTTCCCAAAACAATGTTGCGGAGAAAGTGTTCTGCCAGTGGCCGACGATTGTCAATCGTGATCAACCAAGCTCATGGGCAATTCAGTAAGAGGACAACCAACAAAAAGTGAATCGCTCGGCCTTGCTGCCTGGGAGCGCGGGTGTCTCGCCTCCGACCGGCACAACCGTCGCACTTATTGTTGGGTGTCGCCTAAACTGCGCGCAGGCCACCGGATCAGTCACAGTATTTGGTCCTCCCAACCCTCACCCTGAGATGCGAGCCGGATGAGTGGGCGGTTCATTATTTCGGCGTCAGCGCATTCTATTGCGCTCGGCGTTTCTTGCCCTGGCCCGGCTTCGGTTTCTTCGGCTTTGGCCCACGCTTTTCGGCTTGCAATATCCGCCCTGTCCGCTTTTCCAGCGCCGCCACAAACGCAGCACTGCCGCGTGGGCGGCCAATGGTTTCGTCCTTCGGCACCGCATGCTCTGCCAGTTCCGCGCCATCGCCGAGCAGCGCCCGCATGTCCGGAAAACGCCTCAGCATGGGGGCTTTCGTGGTCAGGCCGTCCTCAGCCCCCTTGAGATAGGCGCGGGCGCTGGACCAGGCCCATTGCTCCGGCCTGTCCACCAGCTTCGCCGCCACGGGGTTCAGCAGGATGTAGCGGAAGGCGGAGGCCAGAT
>JANOTU010000133.1:0-5963 GCA_031416515.1 Hyphomicrobiales bacterium | reverse complement strand
CGTGTCCCCTAGGGTAGAAGGCATTCGCGTCTTGTCGATGCTCGGTGGGCTGACGCGTGTGAGCAGTGTTAACCCGTCCGAATTCGCATGGCGCGTTGCTGATAAACTTAATGCTGAATGCTATCTGTTGACAGCGCCAGTGTTTGCGCCTGACCCCCATACGAAGGCCGCACTCATCGCTCATTCCGACATCAAGGAAATTTTCATGCAGGCTCGCTCACTCGACATGGCAATTGTTTCTGTTGGCGCTCTGACGCCGAATTCCGCTTTCGTCGAGTATGGCCTTTTGAGCAGGGATGAGATTTCCTCGTTGCATGCTGCTGGCGCAGTTGGCGACGTACTCTGTCATTTTATCGATGAGGAAGGCAACGTCATTCGGCATCCGGTGAATGACCGCGTGATGTCCGTCAATCCTGAGCATCTCAGTGCTGCCCGCAACATGGTCCTTGTTTCAGGAGGTTGGCACAAGGTCAAAATTGTCCTCGCCGCCATCAAGTTACTGCGTCCAAAAGTGCTGATCGTAAATGAAAGAGTGGCAGAGCACCTCGTGCATTCGCAGCATTGAACTTCGAACTACTGTTTTGCTTCTGCGACGAGACGTTCTGCAACACTCTCATCGGTAACAAGCACGTGCGGCTTGAGCAATTTCATGGCCGCGCGGACAACGTCATACTTCCGCCACCCGCCTGAGGCGAGAACGATTCTGCGTGTCGCCCCAAGATCACGCGGATCAATGGCCATGACGCGATTATTGATCGGGTGATCAATGACCTTGCCATTCGCATCGATGAAACGGCAAAGCACATGGCCTACTGCGCCCGCAGCCTGGAGGCTGGCGATCTCATCGCGCTCCAGAATGGAAAATTGTGAAACTGTCGAGTAAGGCGAGAGATCACCTGCTGTGACAATCGCCAGATCCAGCGACTTCGACGCCTCCACAATCTCGTTTATGCCCGCGTGGGAGAACAGCGCGTCGCGCGTGCGTATATCGGGTGCCAACACGGGCACTGCCATCAAATAGCCCTGTGCGGACAGCCGGTCTGCGAAGCGCCAGGCAAATTCTGACAGGTTGTTCCGGTTCACGCGCGTCAGTCCGCCCAGCATGGAAATGACTTTCAGGTCCTTCTGTTCCCGATAAACAATTTCGGCGAGGCTCGCGCTCAGCGTGCGTCCCCAGCCAAGGCCAATACTCATGTTGTCCTGGAGAATTCCGCTGACATAGCTGCCGAGGGCGACGCCAAGGTCATTATATTCAGTTTCGGGATTCTGGGAACTGGGAATGACAACCGCGCGTTCCAGTCCTATCGAACTCTCAAGACTGCGCTCCAGTTCAACGCAGCGGCTGAAGTTTGTCGTGACGCTTATTTGAACGGTGCCGTTTTGGCGGGAGCTTGCCAGAATGCGCAAAACTTTCGAGCGATTAAGTCCGAGCGCCCGCGAAATTTCCTCTTGAGTCTTGCCCTCCATGTAATAGAGCCAAGACACTTGAATGTTGAGATCGTCGCCGGGATTGAGTTCTGCCATCTGCCCGCCAATTCCGTCATGCTTTTCTGGAGACGAACGAAAGACCATTCGTCCACCGTTGCATACCCTCATTACTACCAGCAGTTTCATTCGGAATGCCAGCCGGAAAGCAAGGGCGCGAAATGGCCCTGAAAAAATTATCGACGCGTTGGCGTTTTCTTCATGAAGTCAAGTGTGTGTTCGAACGACTCGACCCCAGCTTGTGAACCCAGACCGGTGGCATTCAGCGCTGAAGTGGCCTGCGCAAAGCGCACGGCTTTCTCCGGATCGAAACCCTTTACAAGCGCCACAGCAAATCCTGCATCAAACGCATCGCCACATCCGCATGTGCATTTCACCGTGATGTCATAGGCCGGAATGTGGAAACGTGTGCCGTCGGTGTGGCTGTAATAGGCCCCATCAGCTCCCAAGGTGAAAACGCACGCCGCCACCCCCTGGTCGTGGAAAAATTTTGTGCAACTGACAAGATCTTCAATACCCGAAAGCGCGCGGGCTTCTTCAATGGAAGGCATGAAGTAATCCGTAAAGGGTAGAACTGCGGCGACATCAGGCAAGTCTTCGGCTGATCCTGCGAAGATATCGACCGTTGTGATGCAACCTCGCGCCTTGGCGTGTTTCATCAGGCTGGCGTTGGAATTACCATCCATGGCGTCCATCAAGCCAACGCCGCCGAGGTGAAATACTTTCGCGTCGGTGGCTTTGTCAAAATCCTCAGCTGTTACTGTGAATGTGCCGGTTGCGCCTTTCATGTGCAGGGCCGGGCGCGAACCGTCCTGGCGCGTCGTTACAATCGACGATGATGTTCTCCAGCCGGGCTGGCGTTGCATCATCTTCGTGTCAACTTTGAAGTCCTTCAGGCGCTGCATCACCCAGTCGCCCATCAAATCATTGCCAAGGCCACCGATGGCACGGGTCTTTAAACCCATCTTTGCGGCAGCAATTGCCGCAACACCGGCGGCACCCGAAACGGCGAGTGTGATTTCGTCGATCATATAGCAGCCGCCACCAGGCGGAACCGCCGTGAACGGCCAGCCCAGGCAGTCGAAGGTGTAGAAACCCATCGACACATAATCGAACTGCGGTGCTGCCATCTCGCCGACCTCCCAAGCCGAAAATTTTGCAAGTCCATAACCAAAATGGCTTACCAAGTCCAGACAAAAATAAAACTAGAAAGGTAATTGTTCACAACATTGAGAAGCGCGGCTTTTCATTCGACGTGACTGCAAAGGGCCGTAAGTCAATCAAAAGCGCCTAGAAACCCCGGGAAAGAAAGACAAGAAAATTACCACCAAGGCACAAAGTCCACAAAGAAGTCAGAGAGAATCAAGGAGCCCTTGCTCCACCGGTGCGGCCCATGAGTGCGTTGTGTGTCTTTGTGTCCTTTGTGCCTTTGTGGTGAATTCTTCCTTTTCTCAATGCCGTTAACAGTGTTGACCCCATGCGCAACAAGATGGGCAAAACCCCCGGTAAAAATTGCAATGCCAGTCATGGACTGAGGCACGACACCGCTATTGATTGCAATCTTTGGACCTCGCTGCCGCGAGACAGAATATTTCGCACTTGCTCGCCCGGGGGTTTGCCCCTCTTACATAATAAGAAATGAACATATTGACTTTTCAATAAATAAATGTTCAATGCGAAGACAGGAACAAATATTCCAACACAACGGGAGTTGCGCAATGAAGGCCGGAGTTTTGCTGGGCGTCAATGATGTCAACTATACAACTGTCACAGACCCGAAGCTTGAAGCCGGAGACATGCTGCTGAAGGTGAAAGCGGCGACGGTTTGTGGCACAGATATCCGCATACTGCGTGGAAAGAAGACCAGCGGTATCCGTTACCCTTCAGTCTTGGGACATGAATTTGCAGGTGTTGTCGTCAACACTGGCGGCAACACCCAGTTTGCGGTTGGACAAGCCGTTTGCGTCTGTCCGCAGTTCTCGTGCGGCCACTGTGAATACTGCATTCGTGGAGCAGAGAACCTCTGCCGCAACATGATGGCCATGGGTTATGAGATTGATGGCGCTTTTGCTGAATATGTCCGCATCCCGGCATTCGGCGTGAAGTCAGGCAATGTTTTTGCAGTGCCAAAAGGACTGAGCTTCGAAGAGGCGGCCCTTGCCGAACCACTGGCCTGCGTCATGAATGGGCAGGAGCGCGTCGGACTCAAGATGGGTGATTCCGTCGCCATTCTCGGCGCTGGGCCGATTGGCATTCTCCACATCAAGTTGGCCCGCCTGTCGGGTGCCCGCATGATCATTGTCAGCGAGCTAAATCCACTTCGCCGCGACGCTGCTCTCAAAGCAGGCGCAGACTTGGCAATTGACCCGAAAGCAGAAGATTTATTCTCCCGCGTAAAATCTGCAACTGGCGGCCTCGGCGCCGATGTTGCGATTGTCGCCATCGGTGTTCCGTCATTGGCGAATGACGCCATTCGCCTCGTCTGCCATCGTGGCCGCGTCAGCTTGTTTGCGGGCTTCTCAAAAGACGTGCAGGCCGAGCTGGACGTCAATGCCATTCACTATAATGAACTCATGGTCACAGGTTCCTTCGGCCTGACGCGTCTGTCGTTTCAGAGAGCCCTGAGCATGATCGCGAGTGGTCAACTTGAAATGAAGTCACTGGTGACCCATCGCTTCGGCCTGCCCGACATCAAGCTTGCATTGGATACCGCGGAGCAGGGCTCCGCCATCAAAGTCGCAGTCATGAACGATTGATCACCGCGCCACAGCAAAAGCGCAAAGAACCTGGAGAGAAAAACATGCCCATCAACATTTCACCCACCGGCCTTGCACGTGACCTTCAAACCCGCGCTGACAGCGGCAAGCCTATTCGCATTGGCCTGGTTGGCTCCGGTGAAATGGGCACGGACATCGTCACGCAGGTGGCGCTTATGCCCGGCATTGAAATTGGCGCCATCTCCGAACTCCGCCTGCCGTCCGCAGCCAAGGCCGTAGATATTGCTTACCGCGAAGCGGGCCATTGGGCGGAAGCCAAAACTGCCGACGCCCTGAACCGCGCGATGGAGCAAGGCAAGATTGCCATCACGGATGACGTGAACCTTCTCCTCGACAGTGGTCTGATTGACGTTGTGATCGATGCGACAGGTGTTCCTGCCGTCGGTGCCGAAATCGGCCTTCGTGCCATGGAAAATGGCAAGCATCTGGTGATGATGAATGTCGAAGCCGATGTCACCATCGGTGCTTACCTGAAGAGCGAAGCAGACAGGCTGGGTGTCACATATTCACTCGGTGCGGGCGATGAGCCATCATCATGCATGGAACTGATAGAGACGTCTCGGCAATGGGCCACCCCATCGTTGCAGCAGGCAAAGGCAAGAACAACCCGCTCAACATTGACGCCACACCTGATGAATATGCCGAAGAGGCAAAGCGCCGGAACATGAATGTGCGCATGCTCGTCGAGTTCGTTGACGGTTCAAAGACCATGGTGGAGATGGCTGCCATCGCCAACGCGACAGGGCTGGTACCGGATTGCCCAGGCATGCACGGGCCAGCAGCCACACTTGATCAGCTTTCCAAGGTGCTGGTGCCAAAGAAGGATGGCGGAGTGCTTTCGCGTATGGGTGTTGTCGATTATACCATTGGCAAAGGCGTGGCGCCCGGCGTTTTCGTTGTCGCCGAAATGTCTCACCCTCGCATTAGCGAACGGATGGAAGATTTGAAAATGGGCCACGGCCCATACTTCACTTTTCATCGCCCCTATCACCTGACATCCCTCGAAGTGCCACTGACCTGCGCACGCGTTGTGCTCTATGGCAAACCGGACATGGTGCCACTTGCCAAACCAAGTGCTGAAGTCTGCGCTGTTGCCAAGAAAGATTTGAAACCCGGTGACACACTTGATGCGATCGGCGAGTATTGCTACCGCGCCTGGATCTTGACTGCGCCGGATGCGCGCGAAGCCAACGCTATTCCCTGCGGACTTTTGCACAAGGCCAAGGTCACCAAGTCCATCGCCAAGGGACAACTCATCACCACTGCCAATGTTCAGGTGCCCGCTGATTCAAAAATCGCAGAGTTGCGCGCCCGCCAGGACAAATTGGTTTACGGAAAATAAGGATCAGGTCATGCCAACGTCACACAAAGTTGCCGAAACTGCACAGCCAAACATACCATTCGCCATCCGCACCTATTCACCTGAACAGCTGCGCGAGGTGTTGCACAAGATGCATCTCATCCGCAAATTTGAAGAAGGCGCTGAAGAAGCCTATCTGCGTGGCTTTATCCACGGCACCATGCATCTCTCCATCGGCCAGGAAGCCAGCGCCCTTGGCATTTGCATGCCATTGACCGAATCTGATCAGATTACGTCGACCCATCGCGGCCATGGCCACTGCATCGCCAAAGGCGCGCAGGTAGACCGTATGTTCGCGGAGTTTTTCGGCAAGACTTCAGGTTATTGCAAAGGCCGTGGTG
>JANOTU010000132.1:0-2459 GCA_031416515.1 Hyphomicrobiales bacterium | reverse complement strand
CTGGCGCTCGGCCATGTCGCGATCATCGATCACAATCCGCGCCGGGGTGGCACAGCCGAAGCCGAACGCGAAGCCAAAGCCAGGCGCAAGGCCGGCTACAAGCTCGCTGAAGACGTGCGCTATAACGAGCGCAGCACGGCCGAGCGTGTCAACGGCGCGGCAAAGGACAGTTTCGGTGCCCGCTATGTGCGGGTGCGCGGCCATGACAAAGTCTATTGCCACCTGATGTTCGGCATTCTGGCCCTCAGTGTTACACAGATCATGCGTCTGATTGAATGATCACTTCAAGCGCCGTCCATTCCGAAGAAATCAATGCGGTTGAACACACCGCAGGAAAGGTGACTCTAAAAACCCGGCAAGATCGCTGATTCGCCATGAAATAATCGCCCGGCAGCTCAATCCGACCAATAGCGCGGGTCTGGCACTGGTTTACGCTACGTCCTGGAAAATAGTTTTGCAAGTGGCTCCTCATCGCTGAAAAACACCCGCCAGCAGCGGTTGCCCCGCTGGGTGACATGATGGGCAATACCAGGAACCACGACACGGGCGATGCGAGACATGAGAATATCTTGGCGAAGGCAGTAGAAAAGTAAAGTGTCACGGTAATTCTGGACATGATTGAAGGCTGGCGCCGTGTTCGTGGCGCGGCCTTGATGGTGATCAATGGGTGGGCCGGAACGGGTTGTGAAACTCGGCGCCCAGATCATGGACATGCGCTTCATTTCGGGTGACCAGGACAATGCGGTGGATTTTGGCGGTGGCGGCGAGCAGGCCGTCGACCACCGGAACCGAGCGCAAGGCGCTCATGCGGCCCCATTCATCGGCGATGGCCTGGCTGACCGGCAGCACACGCTCACTATAGGAGTTTATCAATTCGTCGAGCCATTTTTCGAGGCCCGCCGCTTTCTCCGGACCTCGCCGACGGACGCTCTCCACACCCTTGCGGATTTCGCCGAGCACAAGGACGCTGAGATAAAGGCCAGAATCATCAACGGATGCGAACCACGCAGCAACGTTTGCATCGCAGCGCGGGCCTTTGGCGATTTCCGAGATGATGTTGGTGTCGAGGAGGAAGCTCATAATTCAACGTCCCGGCCAGAGTCCGGCGAGCGGGTCAGGTCGATGCCTTCGAGGGGTGCTGCCGCCAGAAGCGCCTTGAGTCCCGCAGGGGCCAGGCGCTGCTGCAAGGCGGCGCGGGTTTCAGCCGCGCGGGCGGGATCACTGAGGGCATTGGCCAAGCCGCGCACCAAAGCCGCGTCCTCTTTGCGCACCCGCACCTCCAGGCGCACCAAGCCCCGCCGCATCAGGCGTTCACGGTGGCGCGCGACGGGCGATTTCACCAACTTGGCCATGTCCGGCTCCTCGACTATTTCCGGAAATGTTACCGGAAATGGCCACGAACCGCAAGAACAAGTTTCAGGCAGTGTATTTCCTCAAAAACCCCACCGTCCTTCCCCAGTCGAGGTCGGCTGCGGCCCTGTTGTAGCGGGCTTCGTCGGTGCCGTTGTTGAAGGCGTGCTTGTCGCCTTGACGATGAAACGGTTCTTTGTGATGTCAAACCCGATTGTGGCAATGGCTTTCACGGTGGATAGTTCTCCCGTTGGTTTCAGAAATGGAACCACTTTGGCACATCCGATGCCGTTTGCAGGCACCGTCCACCACATCACGGCAATTACGGTAGCTCAAGGGCAGGAAAAGAAAGGAAAAGGGGACGCTACCCTTTTCCCCCCAGCCGGATCCGGCGCGTACCGGGCGAGATGGTGGCCGCGCGGCTGCGCCGGGGCGCATGATGCGGCAGGCCAGGAACAACAAGTCGGGCAATGCGGGCCAAGGGGCCAAGCTTTCTCAATCGACCATGGCTGGATGCCAAGTGTGCAGAAGGAATTAACCGCTCTGGCGCGTCAATGCAAATTGAGGAAACGACTCAATTTATCAACAAAGCCCTCTTCGACTATTTCCTGACAAGCCCCAAGTCAGCGTGGGGATTGAGTAAAGTGTCACCATAATTCTGCATAATTCTGGAGACATTGGCCAATTGGGTAATTAGGGTCCTGTCGCGGTAATTCCACTATGAGACATAAAACACTGTTGCGGGGTGCGCCGTATTCATGCGGCGGCGCGGCCCCGCCCGGTGGTGGCAAGCGCCTTTCTTCAGGCTCAAGGCCCCCCGCCTTGAGCCATGAGATTTGCCAATTGATTTCGTGAAAAATGGAGGAAACCAATGGGTGGACGGGGATCAGGATACCGCTGGCGATCTCAGAGGGCGACATGCGAGGCCTCCAAGCGCATTGATCTCATGTTCCTGCGCAAGCAAGGCTGGCTTCAGCCGGGGCGGCAGTACAGCCTGAACTGGAAACGTGGCGATAATCCAGCGGGAAACATCAGCTACATTGCCAATGCCTGCCACATGCAGCTGGATTATCGCTGCCGGAATGCTGGCGAGACGGAGTGGCAGGCCA
>JANOTU010000131.1:0-4623 GCA_031416515.1 Hyphomicrobiales bacterium | reverse complement strand
ACCAAGCTGACACGCCCGCTGCTGGCACGGATCAGCGATGGCAGCCGTTTGCTTGCAAGCTGGCGAATTCTGCTGGTGCCTGATACTGCGCCGACAATCTCCGTGACCGATGACCCCAAGGGCGATGGGTCGGGGTCGCTCACTGTCAAATGGAAGGCTGCCGATGACTACGGCGTGACAGCGCTCAGTTCCGAGATTTCGCTCTCCGACAATCAGGATGGCGGCATTGGCATTGAAGGCAACGGCATCTTCCTGTTCGAGCCGCCCAAATTGCCCATGGCGCTGCGCAAGGCTGCGCCCAGGGAGGAGATTTCCAGCAGCAGCGCCAATCTGACCGAGCACCCATGGGCAGGCCTCAACGTGGAATTGGAACTCACCGCCAAAGACGCCGCAGGCCATGAGGGTGCCAGCAAGACCGTGAGCTTCCGCCTTCCGGAGAGAATGTTCACCAAGCCTCTGGCCAAGGCTCTGATCGAGCAGCGCCGCCACCTCATCATGAAGCCTGACGAGCAGGGCCAGATGGCGGAGATGCTGGAGGCCTTGGTCACCTATCCTGAAGGTCTGGTTGACAGCAGCGGGCCGCTGATTGCCATCGCCGCCGTTATCTCCAGGCTGCGCGCCAGCGCTGGCCAGGATGATGTTGATGTCGCCATCAAGCTCCTGTGGCAAACCGCCGTTGGCATTGAGGAGGGCTCGCTCTCCGATGCCCGCGCCGCCCTGGAAGCCATCCGCAAGGAACTGGAACGGGCATTGGCCGAAGGGGCCTCGCCTGAGAAATTGGCCGAGCTCATGGACAAGATGCGCAAAGCCATGGACCGCTACATGCAGTCGCTGATGCAGGAAACCGAAAAGCGCATGCGGGCGGGAACGCTGGACCAGAACCCACAGAGCCAGGGCCGCGCCGTCAGCCCCCAAGACCTGCAGAAGATGATGGACATGATCGAGAAGCTGGCGAAAGGCGGCGCCAATGAGGCCGCCAAGGACCTGCTCGCCCAGCTTGATGAGATCCTGCGCAATCTGCAACCGGGATCACAGGCCCAGCAAGGCGAGCAGGGCAACGGGCAAATGTCGAAGATGCTCGACGAGCTGTCCGAACTCATGCGCAAGCAACAGGGCCTGATGGACGACACCCAGCGGATGCCCCAGGATGGCGGCGAGCCATCAGATGAGGGCGCTGGAGAGCCCGGCAGCCGCGGCACATCGCCCGGCGGACTGGCTGATCAGCAGCAGGGCCTTGAGGGCCTGTTGCAGGAGTTCATGCGTCAGCTTGGCCAGAACGGCATGGAGGCCCCGCAATCATTCGGCGATGCCGGAAAGAGCATGGACGGTGCTGAAGGATCGCTGCGCCGCAGCGACCGTGAGGGTGCCCTTGGCCAGCAGGGCGAGGCCATGGCGAAGCTGCGCGAAGGCGCTCAAGGCCTGGCACGGCAGATGATGCAGCAGGGCCAGGGCCAGCAAGGGAATTATGGCCGCGACGGCGAGGCGCGCGGCGATGACCGCGATCCCCTGGGGCGGCCCATGCCCAACGCCCAAGAAGACACCGGCCCCGACCGCGACATGCTGCCCTCGGAACAGGCGATTGCCAGGGCCAGGGAAATCCTCGAGTCGCTGCGCGCCCGCGCCGGCGAGCAACTCCCCCGCCTTGAGCGCGACTACATCGAACGCCTCTTGCGCGGATTGTATTGACCGCAGGTGGAAATTCCATCGGCCAGATGAAGTAACCCGTTCCCCCAATTTCTGTCATCCCGGCGAGAAAGGGCCCGCACGATCTCGTGCCCCGGACTGCCAAACACCTTGCTGACACCCTTTGCCTCAATGGCGGACCGGCCCGGCGCCCAACTCATTCTATGCTGCCCGGCGAGACTTGGCAGGGGGGCCATCCTTCGCCCTGGCAAGCGCTGCATAGGCGGGAACCCGCGCCAGATCGGCGTTGGTACGCGCTTGCGCCAGGTCATAAGCCGCCTGCATGGCAAGCCAGTTGTCTGCCGTGCCGCAAAAAGCCTTTTCCAGCTTCACCGCCAGCGCCGCCGAGATGCCGGATTTTCCAGCCATGACATTGTGCAGCTGCTGGCGCGAAACACCGAAGCAGTTGGCGACTTCTATAACTGTCAAATGCAGGTCGTGGAGATTGTCGCGGATAAGGCCGCCAGGGTGGGGTGGATTTTTCATCGGCATGGTTCATGCTCCATCAGTGGCAATCCAGCAATTCAACAGCTTCCGCCTTGCCGTCCTCAAAGCGGAAAATGACTCGCAGTCCAAAACCTTTCAGTTCGCCCTTGAGAGGATGCAGCTTGAAAGTCAAACCGACCAACCGCCGTCTATAACGAATGTCTGACCGGTGACAAAGGCTGACTCATCACTCGCCAGATAGACCACGAGGCTGGCGATTTCGGAGGCTTCCGCCATCCTTCCCATGGGTTGGCGGGCGATGAAGGCGGCTTTGGTTTTCTCATAATCGCCTTGCGCCTTCATGCGCTCATTCAGCGACGGGCTGTCCACCGTGCCGGGGCAGATGGCGTTGACGCGGATGCCCTTGGTGGTGAAATCGGCGGCCAGGGCCTTGGTCATGCCGATGACAGCGGCTTTGGTGGCGGCGTAAGCATAGCGGTTGGGAACGCCCTTGATGGAAGAAGCGGCGGACGCCATGTTGACAATGGTGCCTTTGCCCTGCGCCAGCCATCCCGGCATGAACAGCTTGGTCATGTGAAAATGCGCTTTCACATTCATGTCGAAAGAAAAATCCCAGGCCTTGTCGTCAGTTTCCATAATGGTGCCGGCATGGACATAGCCGGAGCAGTTGAAAAGAATGTCGGGGGTTCCGACCCTCTTGGCCGCAGCTTCAATCTGGTCCTGCTTCAAGACATCCAGCACAAAGGTCTCGATCCCCGCTTGCTCCTTTTCCAGCGATTTGAGCAAGTCCTCGCGTATATCAGTGGCCCAAACCTTGGCCCCCTCCCGCGCCATGGCAATGGCGGAAGCCCGCCCGATGCCTTGCGCTGCTGCTGTTACAAACGCCGTCTTGCCTGCCAACCTGCCGCCCATGGACTTCTCTCCCTGTTTCTGTCCAAATTGGCGCAATGAAGCGAGTATGTCCATGACCAATGAAGAGCTGTGTTATCTAACCGCAACCGAGGCCGTGAAACTGTTCATCGCCCGGAAGCTATCGCCGCGTGAATTGCTCGCAAGCCTGATCGCCCGCGCCGAGCGAGTGAACCCCGCGATCAATTGCTTTGCTGACCGCTATTTCGACGAGGCGCTGGCGCAGGCCACGCTCTCTGAACAGCGCTACATGAAGCGAGGAGCCAAGCTGCGGCCGCTTGAAGGCATTGCGCTGGCGGTGAAGGATGCGCAGCGGGTGGGCGGCAAGCGGACGACGCATGGCTCGCTGATTTTCAAGGATTCGGTTGACGATCATTCTGATCCGATGGTTGAACGGTTGCAAAAGGCGGGCGCGGTGATTTTTGCCCGCACCACCACGCCGGAATTTTGCCTTTCCGGGGTGACGCATTCGCGCATCTGGGGGGTGACGCGCAATCCGTGGAATGTGGAGTTTACACCCGGCGGGTCTTCGGGGGGATCGGGTGCAGCATTGGCGGCGGGCCTCACGACCCTTGCCACCGGCACCGACATTGGCGGCTCCATCCGCATTCCGGCATCTGCCTCCGGCGTGGTGGGCTACAAGCCGCCGCATGGCCGCAACCCGGACGGTTCGCCAGCCAATTTCGATCCCTTCAACCATTGCGGCCCGATGACGCGCGCGGTCGCCGACGCAGCGCTGATGCAGAACATAACCTCCGGCCCCCACGCCCATGATCATGACTCGCTGCGGGGCCGCGTCAGGCTTCCCATCAAGGCAGAGAGCATCAAGGGCCTGAAGATCGCCTATTCCATCGACTTCGACTATGTCGAGGTTGACGCCGACGTGCGCCACAATACGCTTGCTTCGCTGGACGTGTTCCGCAGGCTCGGCGCAATCATTGAAGAGGTGAAGCTGGGCTGGACCAAATCTGTCGATGCCGATTGCTTCCATTGGTACAACACCATGCATTTTGGCCGCCAGACGCTCTGGCACCGTGAGCGCGATGCTGATCTCATGACTGACTACGCGTTGAAAATGGCTGATGCCGTGGAGCGCAATACCAGCGTCAATGATGTTCATAAGCCATTGGCGCGCGCCCACGCGATGTATCAAACACTGGGGCCCATTCTCGACAGCCATGACGTGTTCATCTGCCCCACCAACAACTATCCCGCCGTGAGGGCTGATCATGATCCGTGGGACGAGGGCTTCACCGTGAACGGCAAACAGGCCGACCCGGAATATGGCTGGGTTATGACCCACCAATTCAACATGCTGCACAATCTGCCTGTGCTGGCGGTGCCATCCGGCCACGCCATCAATGCGGTGCCAACCGGCATCCAGATCGTGGCGCGCAGCTTCGATGATGCGCGGGTGTTCAAAGCTGGACTGGCCTTTGAGCAGGCGCGGGAAGGATGGTACACAGGCAAAGGCAAGAGGCCGGTTCTCTGAAGGGCCCTCATCCGCCCTTCGGGCACCTTCTCCCATTCGAAGGCGAACGGGAGAAGGCGCTTGATGGTTGATGGCCTTCTCCCGTTTGCGCC